>CANAUI010000003.1 GCA_947364715.1 uncultured Clostridium sp. | reverse complement strand
TGATTCTTTTTATATAACTTTAGTTAATTATGTTCTAACAAATATTCTAAGATTATTTATAAAATATTTGAAAAAAACATTTACATTTTGAGAAAGTTTGTATAAAATATATTAAAATGTATTAATTTGTTATGAACGAAAGAAAATTAAAAAATGAAAGGGAGTATATCAGTGAAAATATTGATGTTAACATGGGAATATCCACCAAGAGTAGTAGGAGGAATTGCAAGAGTTGTATATGATTTATCAAGAACATTATTAAAAGATGGTCATGATGTAACAGTAGTTACATATAAAGATGGGGATGCCCCATATTTTGAAGATGATAAAGGGGTAAAAGTATATAGAGTAGATAACTATATGATAAGTCCAAATAATTTTATAGATTGGATAATGCAATTAAATTTTGGTTTAGTTGCAAAAGCAAATGAAATTATAGCAGAACAAGGAAATTTTGATGTAATTCATGCACATGACTGGTTAGTAGCATATGCAGCGAAAACATTGAAAAATTCATATAATATACCAATTGTAGCAACTATACATGCAACAGAAGCAGGAAGAAATAGTGGGATTCATGATGAAACACAAAGATATATTAATGACACAGAATGGATGTTAACATATGAAGCTTCAGAAGTAATTGTAAATAGTAATTATATGAAAAATGAATTGCAAAGACTGTTTGGATTACCTTATGAAAAAATAAATGTAGTGCCAAATGGTGTTAACTTAAATTTATTCAATGGAGTAGAAAGAGATTATACTTTTAGAAGAAAATTTGCAATGGATAATGAAAAAATCATATTATTTATGGGAAGGTTAGTTTATGAAAAAGGTATACAACATTTAATTAGTGCAATGCCTAAAATCTTAAATGGATACCATGATTCAAAATTAGTTATATGTGGAAAAGGTGGAATGTTAGAAGAATTAAAAGAACAAGTACATTCTATGGGAATTTCTAATAAAGTATATTTTGCAGGATATATGAGTGGAAAAGATGTACAAAAAATGTATAAATCAGCAGATATCTCTGTATTTCCAAGCACATATGAGCCATTTGGTATTGTAGCATTAGAAGCTATGTTATCAGAAAATCCAATAGTTGTATCAGATATAGGTGGATTAAATGAAATTGTACAACATAGAGAAAATGGAATGAAAGCTTATTGTGGAAATCCAAATTCAATAGCAGATTCTATCCTAGAATTACTATATGACCACAAATTATGTGCAGATATAACAAAAAAAGCAAAAAATAAAGTTAGAAATGAGTATAATTGGAGCAAAATTGCACAAGATACACATTTCACATATCAAAAAGCAATTTGTCAATCAATGGCCGAAAAACAAAAAAGAGAAATTGAACAAGAAAGAGCTAAGAAAACTAAAAAGACAATCAAGGGTGATAATGAAATTACAAATTTACTTAACTTTAGAAAACGTCAAGCATATGCTTAAATTAAAAAAATGTCTAAAAAACAAATTTGATTATATATAATGTATATGTGAAATATTATACAATAAAAAAATAAAACAAAACAGCATAAAACCATATGTATGGATTTATGCTATTTTATATATTAGGAAAGTCATACTGACTTTTCTAATATATAAAACACATTGCACACAAATTTATTTCATAAATTTGGCACACGAACAAATTAACGGAAAGCCAAAGAAGAAATTTAAAATTAGTTAAAATATTAAGGCTTTCCGATTTGTTCTATTATAGGAAAGTTCTCCGAACTTCCTATAATATAAATCATTCCACAGAAACTTGCTATGCAATTTTTGTGAACAAACAAAAAAATAAAAAAATTTTTAAATTCTACAAATTTAGCAAAAAAATAGTGTATAATATACATGTAATTATAAAAGGAAGAAAGGTTGAAAAATTATAATTTTTTACAACCAGTTTGAGCCTTGTGAAAGGAATGAGATTAGAAATGGCAGAATTTAAATCAGGATTTGTAACATTAATTGGAAGAACAAATGTAGGAAAATCAACTCTTTTAAATTTATTAGTAGGAGAAAAGGTTGCAGTAATAGCTAATAAAGTACAAACAACTAGAACTGCAATAAAAGGAATCGTAAATAGAACTAATTCACAAATTATATTTACAGATACTCCAGGAATTCATAAACCAAAACATAAATTAAATGAAACAATGAACGAAACTTCTTTTTTAAGTATACCAGATGCAGATATTTTATTATTTTTAATAGAAGCAACAAGTGAGGATATTGGAAAGGGAGATAGACTTATTTTAGAAAAAATAAAAGAATCAAAAAGAAAGACTATATTGATAATTAATAAAATTGATTTAGTAAAAAGAGAAACTTTATTAAAATTAATTGATATTTATAGTAAGGAATATAACTTTGAAGCAGTTATACCAATATCTGCGACAAATATAAAATATAGAGAAACTATTTTAGAAGAAATTGAAAAGAACTTAAAACAGGGACCTGCATATTATGATATAGAAGAATATACAGACCAAACTATGAGGCAATTAGCAGAAGAAACTATTAGAGAAAAAGCTTTAAAATTATTACAAGATGAAGTACCTCATGGGATTTATGTAGAAGTTGAAAAAATGAAGTTAAGAAAAAATAAAAAAGAAGAAGAAATTTATGATATAGAAGCAACAATCTATTGTTTACGAGAATCTCATAAAGGAATTATTATTGGAAAAAATGGAGAAATGCTAAAAAGAATAGGAAGAAGTGCAAGAATTGATATGGAAGAGAATTTTGGCCTAAAAATCAATTTAAAAACTTGGGTCAAAGTAAAAGAAGATTGGATAGATAACCCATCTATTATAAACAAATTTAAATTACAATAAAATTATTGTATAATAAAGTGAAAAATGCACAAGATAATAGTAAAAACTAAAAAATGGAGATGATAGCTTATGATAAGAAAAATTGCATGGGAAGCATTTAAAAATACAGGTGATATTAATGCTTATTTAGAATTAAAGCAAATAGAAAACATAGAAGATAAAATAGAAAAAAATGATTTAAACTTTGTAAAAGAAAATATTGAGAATATTTATAATAAAGAAAATTTTAAAGAGAAACAATAATAAAATCTAATTTAGAGGGAATACAAAATGTCAACAATAAAAATAAAAGGAATTATATTATCTGAAAACAATATGGGTGATTATGATAAAATGCTAACAATATTAACACCAAATTTTGGAAAAATATCTTGTTCTGCTAAAGGAGCTCGAAGACCTAAAAGTGCTCTTTTAGCAGGAACACAACTATTTTGTTTTGGAGATTTTTTATTATATAGAGGAACAAATACATATCATATGAATTCATGTGAAATTATAGAGATGTTTTATAAAATACGAACTGATTTAGATAAATTAAAATATGCAATACATATTAATAAAATTGTACAAGATGTGACAGATGAGAATGAGAATTGTTATAATATACTTCAATTATATTTGAACACATTATATATGCTATCAGAAACACAAAAAGATAGAGAATTAATTGTTAGTATATTTAAATTAAGATTACTAACTATGTTAGGATTTATGCCTAGAGTTATGAATTGTGTTAACTGTAAAGAAAAAGAGCAGTTGGGTTATTTTAGTATAAGAGATAATGGTATAAAATGTGAACCATGTAGTAGGCAAGATAAATCTTCTATATATATGTCAAAAAGCACAATAAATGCAATTAAATATACTATAAATGCTCCAGCTAAAAAAGTGTTTTCGTTTGATTTGAAAAATGAAGCTTTAGAAGAATTTAAACTTATTACAAAAATATATTTTAATGAAAAAATGGAAAAAGAATATAAAATAGAAGAGATTTTTTAGTGAAAAATGAAATTTAAAAAATAGGTTGAAAAAAAGAAAAATAACATATATAATAAATATATAAAAAAATTAGAAAACAGAAAAGAGAAGGGAGCGATTTTTATGAAAATAAAAATAATAGGTAAGGAACTAAAGATAACAGAAGCAATAAACGATTATGTTGAAAGAAAGTTAGACAGAATTGATAAATATTTTGAGGATGCAGAAGCAGATGTTACTTTAAAAACAGAAAAAAATGTACAAATAGCAGAAATATGTGTATTAGCAGGTGGAGAAAAATATAGAGCAGTAACAGAAGATAAAGATATGTATGCATCTATAGATAAAGATATAGATATATTAGAAGGGCAAATTAGAAAAATAAAAACAAAAAAAGAAAAAACATTAAGAGAAGGCAGTATAAAAACGATGAATGTATCAGAAGATAAAGTTACAGGTCTAGTAAATGAGGTTATAAAAACTTCATATTATGAAATTAAACCAATGTTACTAGAAGATGCAGTATTGAAATTACAAGAAAAACCAACACATAACTTTTTAGCATTTATTAATCTTGAAACAGGAAAAGTAAATGTTATACATAAATTAAAAGATGGTAAGAATTATGGAGTAGTAGAACCAGAAGGATAGGAAAAAAATGAAACAAAAGAAAAATATAAAATTATTCATGATTACACTAATTTTATCTCTAATTTTAATGTGTTTTTTTATTACAGGATATTATTCTGTTGATACTATAAGAATAGAATCACAAGGATATATAGATTATGCAACAAAAGATGCTTATATACGAGATGGAAGGCTGTTTTCTGCTTTAATATTTGTACTTATAGGACTAATCAATCCAGAAATGATTATTGTATATATAGTCAATATTATCCTTGCGATTGCTATTTTATCACTATGTGTTATACAAATATATTACTTGATTGAAAGATATAAAAAATTAAAGAAAGCAAAGCATAAAATAATTGCTTTTATGCTAAGTTATACATATATTTTTAATTTTTTTATTGTTGATGTTCTTAAATTTATAGATAGTTTTATTATTGTGACAAGTATATTATTATTTATAATAGCAATTAAAAAAATAATTATAGAAAAAAATAATAAAATAGGATTTTTATTAACAATATTGGGTGTTATATGTTATCAAGGAACAATACCAATATATATTGCAACAGCTATTTTTATAACTTTGTTAGAAAATAAAAAAATAAATAAAGAATATTTTAAAACAATTATGCCATGTGCTATTTCTATTTTTATAGCATCATTATTAAGTGTTGCTATTGTAAGTATTGTGCCAATTGTAACAAATATGGAAATGTCAAATAGAATTTCAAGTACTGATATAATTGAAAATGTACAAAAGAATTTTATGAGTGCAAGTCACACTATTTTTTATTCGTTTTATATGTTTCCACCATATACGTGGTTAGGGATATCTCTTTCAATTATACTTATATCAATTGTTAGAGGAATAAAAAATAAGAAAATAGAGTTTTCTATTAATGTACTTTTTATTTTTATGTCATTTGTTGGTGCATTATTAGTGGTGTTTCCAATTGTTCTTTTTAATAGTGGAAGAACAAATCTCGTCTTAGGTGAAGTTATTAGTGCAATGTTGATTTACATATATTGCACAGAATTTAATAAGGAAACAACAAATTTATACCAAAAAATAATTATAACTATAATAGTTACATATTTTGTAATAACAATTTTTTCTATTAGTAGGAGTACATATGAATATAAACTAGGAAATATAATAGATAAAGAATTTTCGCAAAAAATTGAAAATGAAATTATAAATTTAGAGAAACAAGGAATTGAAATACATAAAATAGGAATAAAATATGCAATAAATGAACAAAAAAATAGGGAATATACAAGATTAGTATTTGAACAATCAAATTACATGAGAGGCTTATATTCACCAGCGTGGCATAAATTTTATACTGGAAGAGAATTAATAAGTGTTCAAAGTTTTACAGATGAATTAGAAGATATATATTTTGAAAATCCAAGTGATAAGGAATTACAATTTAAAAATATAGATGATATATTATATGTATTAGTCGATTTATAAAGTAAAAATTATATATAATTATTTATAATATATAAAAGGCAGGAAATTAAATCCTGCCTTTATGTATTTTAAAATAAAATATATAAAAACAAAATTTAACTTTCTGCCTAAAATTAATATACAATTAGTATATTAAAGGTGTAAACAAACTATTTCATTTGTTGTTCAGCTTGTTGAATCATTTTTCTAACCATGTTACCACCTATTTTACCAGCATCTTTAGCTGAGATATCACCATTGTATCCTTCTTTTAAATTAACACCAACTTCACTAGCTACTTCATATTTGAATTTATCTAAAGCGCTCATTGCTTCTGGAACTAATTTTTTATTACTGTTATTTGCCATTGTTTATTCACCTCCAGTATATATACTTTATTAGAAAAAACGATTGCTTTTTCTAATACTTATGATTGACAAAATTAAAAAAAATAAACAGGAAATTTTTTCAAATAAATATATAATAAAAATATAATAAGGAAAAATAGAACTATTCAAAGCTAATAAATATTATTTATAAATTAATATAGCAAAAGAATAGTAAAAATACGCACTAAAATATTACAAAAATATTACAGAAATATTACTTTTTAATTACACCAAATAATTCCATTGATTTAAAAAAATAAATGAGTTAAAATAAAATAGATATAAATTGTAAAAAAATACAGAAAAATAAATATAAAGGGAGGAATTTGTCATGGCAACAAATCCAATGCAAAGGAAAGCAAGAAACTCATTTTTATTAGGAATGTTATTAATGTTAATTATCACAGGAGCAATTATTGTACTTTTAATATTACAATTAACAAAAATTAAAAAAGAAGAAAAAGAATTACAAGCATCATATGTAAAAGTATATACATTAAATAGAGATGTAAATTCAGGAGAAGAACTTACAGCACAAGATTTTTTAGAAGCAGAAGTAGTAAGAACAACAGCACCAACAGATTATCTTGTACCAGCAGATTTAGGTACAAATATGATGGCAAAAATAGCAATGACAAGAGGAACTGTTTTATCAAAAGAAATGTTATATATTGATGAAACTGAGACAAAAAATGATACGAGAAAAGAAGAATATAATATGTTTATATTACCTTCTGATTTAGTTACAGGTGATTATATAGATATTCGTTTGTTATTACCTAGTGGAACAAATTATATTGTTGTATCTAAAAAGAAAGTAGAAATACCAATGGTTTCAGGAATAGATTCAACAGATACAATATCTGTAAACTTAAGTGAAGATGAAATTAATATGTTGAGTAGTGCTATTGTAGATGCATTTAGAATTAATGGAGCTAAATTATATATAAATAAATATACAGAACCAGGAATACAAGAACCTGCAATACCAACATATCCTGTTAATTATGAAGTATTAGAATTAATTAATGGAAATCCAAATGTTTTAGAAGAAGCAAGAAATGCTTTATGGAATAGATATAATGCAACAGATTCTTCTGGAAATCAAACACAAGTAAAACAAAGAACAGAAGTTATTGATGCAATAATAAACATTGACCCAAAAGAAGCAAAAAATAATTTAGAAAAAAACATGGAAGAAAGTATTACAAAATCTGTAACAACAAGACAAAAATATTTAGAAGGATTATCAGTACAAACAACAAATTAAAGAAAGGGAATCAGTATGAAAAAAGTAGGATTTATAGGGATGTATGACAAAACAGATTTAATACTAAATATTGCCAAAATTTTAACAACAATGAAGAAAAAAGTTATTGTAGTAGATTCAACATTAACACAAAAAGCAAAATATGTTGTACCAGTCATAAATCCTACTGTTACATACATTACAGATTTTGAAAATATAGATGTAGCAGTTGGATTTAAAGATGAAATAGAAATAAAAAGTTATTTAGGAATTACAGAAAAAGAACAGTTTCCTTATGATATCATGCTTGTTGATGTAGATAATTCAGAAGCAATTGAAAGATTTGGTTTAATAGATAGTGGAATTAAAAATTATTTTGTTACAGCATTTGATTTATATTCATTAAAAAAAGGATTAGAGATAATAAGTGGATTAAAAACACCAATGGAATTAACAAAAATATTATATGCAAAAGAAATATTAAAAGAAGATGATGATTATTTAAACTTTTTATCTCTTGGTTATAAAGTTATGTGGAATGATTATAGAATATATTTTCCGATTGAAAATGGTGATTGGTCAGTATTAGCAGAAAATCAAAGAGTAGCAAAGATAAAGTTTAAAAAATTAAGTACACAATATAAAGATAGTTTGATTTATATTGTAAGTAGAATTTTAAATGACATAAGCGAAAACCAAATAAGAAGAGCTGTAAAAATCATAGAAAGAGGAGTATAAAGTATGTCAATTGTAACATTTTATAATAGTAGTGTAGAGCAAACAGGAAAAACAATGTCAATTGCTGCAATTGCTACATATATGGCAATAGAACATAATTATAGGATATTAGTTATTTCAACTACAAATAGAGAAGATGCATTAAAAAGATGTTTTTGGGAAGAAAAAAAGAAAAAGAAAAATCTTGGCATTTTTGGACCAAATGCAGCTTTAGAAGTAGAAACTGGAGTAGAAGGATTAGCAAGAGTTATTAGAAGTAATAAAATATCACCAGATATTATTACAAATTATACAAAAGTTGTTTTTAAAGATAGATTTGAAATATTATTAGGCTGTGAATATCCACCAAGTGATGGAACAGTTATAGAATCTATGTATCCTAATATTATAAAATCAGCTAATCAGTATTATGATTTAGTATTTGTTGATTTAGATGAAAATGTAAATGAAGAAACAAGAAAGACAATTATATATGATTCAGATATTGTTGTTATAAATATGTCACAAAGATTAAAAAGTATAAATAAATTTAAAGAATTAAAGGAAAAAAATCAACTATTAGCTTTTAAAAAAGCTTTAATATTAATTGGAAGATATGATAAATTTTCTAAATATAGTGTTAAAAATATATCAAGATATTTAGGAGAAAAAAATCAAGTATTAACAATACCATATAATACACTATTTTTCGAAGCAACAGAAGAAGCAGGTGTACCAGATTTATTTTTAAGATTTAGAAAAAATTTAGATTCAGAAGATAGAAATGCATTTTTTATAGAAGAAATCAAAAGAGCTTCTGAAAATATAGTATACAGATTACAAGATTTGCAAATGAAGATATAAAAGAAAGGAGACCTTATAATGACAATAACAAATATTGTACTAATTTTAGTGGTTTTAGGACTTGCTACATTTGCGATTTATTATCTTTTGAAAAAGAAAAGAACAGAAGAAGTTGAAGATACACTAAACATAGATGATAAAACTTATACATTAGAAGTAATGAAAAATTTTATCAAAAAGAGATTAGATGAAATAACAAAAGTTAATTTATATGATATAGGTCTTTCAGAAGAAGAATTAAAAAGAAGAAAAAATAAAAAATATGAATTAAAAAAAGCTTTAAAAGGTTGTACATATGGAGATGTTAATGATAAAAAATATGTTAAAGAATTGATATATGATTTATTAGCCCAAGAATATGGAGTAGATGAAGCTAATATATCAAAAGCAATTTCATTTGATGTACCATCTTTATTAACAGCACAAGACAAATTTGACATTTTAATATATGTTTTTAAAAAGGAATTTGGATATGAAGCATTATCTGAAATGATAAAAAAATATAATTTAGATGTATTAAAATATGTTGAAGGAGAGGCAAAACCATCATATGTTATTACAGCACAAGAAATAGATGATATATATGAAAAAGAGAATATAACATTATCTTTTTCAGATAAACTAGCTATTGTAGTACAAAGAATTTATCAACATTATAAAGGATATAGTAGTATAGATGAAATTAGAGATATGAATATAGATGGTGTTTCTGGTGGTGTATCAGGATTGCCAGAAAGCTTTTTAAGCCAAGTAGCACAGACAGATGGAGATTATTTAAGTCAAATAGCAGAACATAAAGTACCAAGAGCTTGTGACAGTATATGGATTATGTTTAGAGGTAAATCTATACGTTTAGCATTTTTATCATTTGGCACAGAAGCAGAACTAAAAAGAGTATGTCAAAATATTTATAAATATAACAATCCAGGACAATTGTCAGATACAAATGGTTATAAAATCAATGAAATGAAAGATGGGTCACGTGTTGTTGTTGTAAGACCATCAATGTCAGAGACTTGGGCATTTTTCGTAAGAAAATTTGATGTTAAGAGAGCAGCTTTAGAGCAAATTGTTCATGGGCCAGGAAAAGAAGAAGCAATTGAATTACTAAAATATTTAGTAAAAGGTGCTAGAATTATTTCTCTAACAGGTGAGCAAGGTTGCCGGAAAAACAACTATGCTTATGGCAATGATAGAAAATATATATGAAACAATGAACCTTCGTATTACAGAAACAGCATTTGAGTTACACTTAAGAAAAATTTATCCGACTAGAAATATTTTATCAATGAGGGAAACAGAAACAATTTCTGGACAAGACTGTTTGGACGTTCAAAAAAAGACAGATGGTTCTGTTAACATCATTGGTGAGGTTGCAACAGACCCTGTTGCATCTTGGATGATTCAATCAGCACAAGTTGCGTCAAAATTTACATTATTTACACACCATGCAAAAACATTTCCAGATTTAGTAACAGCATTAAGAAACTCAATGTTAAGAGCAGGAGTATTTAAAGATGAAAAAACAGCAGAAGAACAAGTTGTTCAGGTATTAAATTTTGATATTCACTTAGTAAAAGACTTTAGAGGAAGAAGATATATAGAAAGAGTAACAGAATGTGTGCCAGTAGAAAATAAAAATGAATATACATTTGACCATAGAAATGAAAAAACCTTAGAAGCAAAATTTGATAAATTTTTTGATAATGCAACACATTATTTTACAAAAACAACAGATAGAAAATTATTTATATATAGAAATATATTGGAAAATGTTGATGGTGAATATATTATGACAAATCCAATTACAAACCATAATATTAAAGAAATGAGAAATAATATGGATGAATCTGATATAGATGGATTTGATAAATTTGTTGAAAGAAATTGGGGAATAAAAAATAAAGAAACTGTACAAGTATCAGCAGTAACAAAAGAAGTTTCTAAAAGAGGAAGACCAAGAAAAACTTAAAATATAATAATAGAAGGAGGTGCTATGCTAAGTGTCTAACCAAGTTGTTTTTTACATAATGGGTGGGTCAGTAGCTATATTAGTAATAATTGTATTAGCATATTATATATTGTCTAAGAAAATGCAAAAATCCGAATATATGCAAATTAAAAAATTACAGCAAGGTACAAAGGAAAAAAGCTTTTCTTCAGAAATATTATATCAAAGACTATATATTACTTATATACGAATACCATTTTTAAATAGATACATATTAAAATTAAGGCGAAGATTAGAAATTATTAATATAGATGATGAATATAACACAAGAAAAGATTCAGCAAAAATATTAACTAGGGCACTTGCAATAGTAATTCCAGCAGCCATATTAACAATTATTATAACCAAAAGTAATTATTTATTAATGTTTATTTTATTGATATTTGAATTATTTATGGTAGATACATTAATTGATGGGTCTATTGATAAAAAAGATACAAACTTATTAAAAGAACAATTAGATTTTTTCTCAGAAATTAGACATGCTTATCATGAATTTAACATGGTAGAAGAAGCAATATATCAAGTATCACAAGATGATGAGATGGATATATCAAGACAAGGTGAAAAAATTTATGAAATCTTGATTTCAGATGACCCAGAAATGGGACTAGAAAAATATTATGATATTGCACCAAATGTATTTTTAAAAGAATTTGCAGGTATATCTTATTTAACAAAAGAATTTGGTGATAGAAAAATAAATGGTGCATCATTATTTTTAAAAAATGTTAACAATATTACAAAAGAAATGCAGTTAGAAATCTTAAAAAGAGATAAATTGAATTATGTATTCCAAAGTTTACCATTAATTTCTATTGCACCAATATTATTACTAGAACCACTAAAAAATTGGTCAGCAAAAAACTTTTCTTTTACAGAAAGTTGGTATAATGGAAAACCAGGAATGATTGTTCAAATCTTAATATTGATTTTAACTATTATATCTTATATATTAGTTAGAAGATTAAAAGATAATGGTTCAACAGGAATGAATACAAAAAATACAGAAAATCCATGGCAACAAAAATTATATAAAAACCAATTTGTAAAAAAGATTGTAGATATGTTTATTCCAAAAGAGGGAACAAAAGACCATAGAAAAGTTAAACAATTGCTAAAAGATTCAGCATCACATTTAAGAATGGAATGGTTATATATTAATAGAATAACTCTTGCAATTGTTACATGTATTGTATCACTAATTATATTTGTTTATTTACATCAATTAGCAATTGACTATGTATATACAGAGCCAACAACAACTTATGATATTCTGCGGTGAGATGACAGAAAAAGATAGGGCAACAGCAATGGAATTAACAGAACAAGACAATAAAATTATAGACCAATTTAAAGGAGATTTAAATGTAACTGTACAACAAGTTCAAATTGTTGTAGAAAGAACAGATTTTTATGAACAACATGATGATAAAGGGATGCAACAGGTAGCAAAAAGAATTTTTGATAAAATTCAAATTGTTAATAGTGAATATTTAAAATGGTTTGAAGTATTGCTATCTTTTGTATTTGCAATTTTGGGATATATGTCACCAATATGGATGTTAATATTCCAAACAAAAATGAGGCAAATTGAAATGGAAGATGAAGTAATGCAATTCCAAACAATCATCTTAATGCTTATGAAAATTGAAAGAGTTAATGTTGAGATGATGTTAGAATGGTTAGAAAGATATGCAAATATATTTAAAGAACCAATTGGAAAATGTTTAAATAACTATGAAGCTGGAGCATGGGAAGCATTAGAAGAAATGAAAGAAGAAATCAGTTACATGCCACTTATTAGAATTGTAGAAAGTATGCAAGCAGCAGTAGAAAAAATACCAATTAAAGATGCGTTTGATGAATTAGAATCAGAAAGAGATTATTACCAAGAAAAAAGAAAAGAATCAAACGAGAGATTAATCAAAAGAAAGGGTATGATTGGAAAGGCAATTGGATTTGCACCAATGGTATGTATGTTTGTTGGATATCTAATTGTACCATTAGTATTTATAGGATTGACAGGTATGTCAACTTCATTTAACACAATGACTACACAAACTTAAAAAAAATTAGATAAAGGAGGAAATATCTTATGGGAAATGCATCAAAAGCATTAATTATGGCAGCAAGTGTATTAATTGCAATAGTTATAGTTTCTGCCTTTATTCTAATGATGAGTAATTTGAAAAATTATCAAGAAACTTCTTATAAATCAAATTTAAGTTCTCAAATAGCTGAATTTAATAATCAATATACTACATATGAAAGAAAAGACATAAGGGGAAGTGATATGATATCACTGATGAACAAAGTATTAGATTATAATACAAGACATGCAAAGGAAAAAGGCTTTTTAAAAATGAATATTACAATTAATATGAATGGACATAAAAAAGAATTAGCTTTTGATAATGTTAATAGGATAGTAAGATTAGATGAATATACACAAGATGATATTTATCTAATTATAGGACAACCTACATTAAATACTATTAATAATTCAGGAATGGTTAATGGCGAAATTTCTAATAATGAAATACGAAAAATTGAAAATAAGTATCAACAAAAATATTGTAATCAACTTGCATCTGAAATTTCTAATATTCAAACTATTGCAGAAAGTAGAATTTATAAAACTATAACTGAAAAAAATAAGGCATTTGATGAAGAAAAAATTCTACCAAATTCAGCTGATAGTTATGGAGGAGTTAATAAAATTTATCAGGATGCTTTAAAATATTATGAATATATACAATTTAAAAGAGCATATTTTGATTGTGTAGGAAAGCCTGAATATGATAAAGATACAGGTAGAATTCTTAAGATGGAATTTAAGTGTACTGGAATAGGAGTTTGATATGGAAAATGCATCAAAAGCTTTATTAATGGCAGGAGGAGTACTAATAGGAATTATGATTGTTTCATTAGCTGTATTATTATTTTCGAATTTTGGAGGAACTTCTAGCGAAATACATAATAATATTGAGGAAAATCAAGCAACACAATTTAACAGTCAGTTTACATCCTATGTAGGAAAAGATAATGTAACAATTTATGATGTGGTTTCTATGGCAAAATTAGCAACACAAAATAACCAAAATTATGAATTTGTTCATAGAGATATAAAATATATTATAGGAAATGATAGATATATAGCTGTAATTCTTGATAAAACCTCAATTGAACTAGGATATATTTCTAATCAAACTGCAGAAGAAAGAAATAGTAAAATAGAAACACATTTTAATAAAATAGTTACAAAAGACTTAAATTTAGTAGGAGAAAATGGATTACCTAAATATGATGTACAAGTTTATATAAGTGAAGTTACAAAAAGGGTATATAAAGTTATATGTAATAAAATAGAATAAGCTGAAAGGTGAAATATGAAAAAAATAATTATATTTTTAGTAATTGTATTAATCATCGTTGCTACAGTAGGATATATGTACTTAAATTATAAAATTACTTATAATAAAGCAAAAGTAGAAAATCAACAATATGAAAGTTATAAAGGAAAAGAAATATTTGGTACAGATTTGGCGACATTAATCAATAAAGCAGTAGATGATAATATAAAAAATAATGTAGAAAAAGAATCCACAAAATTATATATAAATAACAATACAAATTCTATTAGGATTGACATTTTATTTACAGATGATAATGAGGTACATTCTATGGAAGAAATTTATAATAGTGGAACTAGTACATTTATGCAATATTATAATCAAATAAGATTTAAATGTACAAAAATAGAACATCATAGTAAAACAGGAAGAGTTAGCTATATGTATTTTGAACAAGTAGCTAGTTAAAAGAATTTGTTAATAATGTTACTAAAGAAATTTAGTTAATAAATATATATTTGAATATGAAGGGAGGAATTTAATATAGAAAATGCATCAAAAGCATTAATTATAGCAGGAGCTATATTATTAGCAATTTTAATTATATCATTAGGAATTGTAATTTATAATCAAGCAGCAGGAATGGTAAATAGCAATTCAATGAGTGATATTGAAATTACACAATTTAATGCAAAATTTACACAATATCAAGGAAATCAACAAGGAACTACTGTAAGAGCTTTATTACAAAATGTATTATCAAACAATATTACACAAGATGATGATGACAGAAAAGTTTCTGTTACAGGGTCTGTTGAGATGGACAAGAATGCCACAAGTGCACCATTAGCTGGTATATCAACTGGCGAAACATATACAGTAAGTATAATATATGGAACTAGTGGTTCAGCAAATGCTGGTTTAGTAACTGAAATTAAAATAGTAAGAAAGAGCAATGTTGGTATTGGTAATGGTTCAGGTTATGGTAATACAAATAAGTAGACCTTAAAAAGCACATAAAAATAAAAGGAGGAATTTAATATGGAGAATGCATCAAAAGCATTAATTATAGCAGGAGCTATATTATTAGCAATTTTAATTATATCATTAGGAATCGTAATTTATAATCAAGCATCAGGAGTTGTAAACAGTAATTCAATGAGTGATGTTGAAATAACACAATTCAACTCAAAATTTACACAATATCAAGGAAAACAATCAGGAAACAATGTAAGAGCATTATTACAAGAAATATTATCAAATAATATGACACAAGATGATGATAGTAGAAAAGTTTCTGTTGCAGGAGCTGTTACTATGAACAAGAATGATGCAAGTGCACCAATTGAAGACATAACAACATCAGGAACATATACAGTAAGTATAGGATATGGAACTAGTGGGTCAGCAAATGCAGGTTTAGTAGATACAATTACTATTACAAAGAAACAGTAATAGATAAATATAAAATATAGATTTATATAATAGATTTATATAAAAGGAGGAATTTAGTATGGAGAATGCATCAAAAGCATTAATTATAGCAGGAGCTATATTATTAGCAATTTTAATTATATCATTAGGAATCGTAATTTATAATCAAGCATCAGGAGTTGTAAACAGTAATTCAATGAGTGATGTTGAAATAACACAATTCAACTCAAAATTTACACAATATCAAGGAAAACAATCAGGAAACAATGTAAGAGCATTATTACAAGAAATATTATCAAATAATATGACACAAGATGATGATAGTAGAAAAGTTTCTGTTGCAGGAGCTGTTACTATGAACAAGAATGATGCAAGTGCACCAATTGAAGACATAACAACATCAGGAACATATACAGTAAGTATAGGATATGGAACTAGTGGGTCAGCAAATGCAGGTTTAGTAGACACAATTACTATTACAAAAAAATAGTAATAAATAAAAATAACTAGAAAATTATAAAAGAAAGGATGATATACTATGGAAAATGCAGTAGATGCACTAAAAATGGCAGCAGCAGTTTTAGTTTTTGTAACAGCATTGGGAATTAGTATATCATCTTTTTCTCAAGCAAGAGAAACTGCTGACATATTAATTAGATATACAGACAGAGAAAGTGTAACACAATATGTAGAAAATTTAACAACAAAAACAAGAATGGTTGGAAAAGAAAGTATTATACCAACAATATATAGAGCTTTTAAAGAAAACTATAGAGTTCAATTTTATGAAAAAAATGGAACACCAATTGTTTTATATACTAAAATAGAAAAAGGAGTAACTGTAGAAGTAAATTATATAGACTTAGACAGGGAAGTTATAGGAAATAATATACAACAAGATAATTTTATAATGGCATTATTATATGGTAAAAAAGGAACACTAAAAAATGCAGATGGAACATCATCAAAAAGTTTTGATGAGTTTAAAAATGAGTTACAAGTGAATAATTCAGGAATAACCTTGAAAGAAGAGGGGATTTATGATACAATATTAAGTAGTAGTGGAGTAGACTATGTTTTTGAAGAAAAATATGGAGTATATTATCAAGATGATTTAACAACAATTGATTCAGACACAGATATTAGTGATGAATATGAAGATTCAAAAACACCAGATGTCAATAAAACAAAAAAAAGAGTTATATCATATTATAGGCAATAAAATATGTACAATATAATAATGGTATTATAAGGAGGAGAAATGATATGGGAGATTCATTTATGACAATTATTGCAATTGGATTAGCAGCTGTTTTGATGTTTGTTTTTCCATTAATGTCAATGTCAGATAGAAGTGATGATATATCACAATTAACTGTAAAAACTGCAACAACAGAATTTGTAGATAATGTAAGAACAACAGGAAGATTATCAATAGATGATTATGCAGCTTTTGAACAAGAAATTGCAGCAACTGGAAATTCATATAATATAGAAATGGAAGTAAAGGTATTAGATGAAAATCCAGCTAAAAAAACAACACAAGCAAATCCTACTAAAATAGGTGAAAATGTGTATTATTCAATGTATACATCACAAATTTTAGATACATTGTCTTCTGGTAAGGGAACTAATAAAGTACTTGCATTAAAAGAAGGGGACATGTTTTTAACAAGTGTAAAAAATACAAATATAACTTTATCACAACAATTGAAAAATTTCTTTTATACAGTAGCTGGAAATGATACATATACAATAGCTGCAGAACATGGTGGTTATGTAACAGCAAATGGAAGTGGAAATTAAAATTGTAGTTTTGTATTGTTTAATATAAAAATAAAAATCTTAGTAATTTATTTTCACTTTTAATTATAGCCTGTAATCAAAGAATTACAGGCTATTAAAAAATAAAAATACAAAGGAAAGATATAATTATGATGAAATATCAATATTTAGCCGTTGTTTTTGTAATTATAATGTTACCAATATCATTAGTTTTTTCAGCATATATTGGAGCACAATTGGATACATTAAATTTACAAATATCATATGACACAAAATTAGATAATTCAACTTATGATGCAATAAAAGCATTTCAGTTAAATGCTATAAATAGTAGTACATCAGATATTGTAAATTCAAAAATTAGAGATATAGAAGCAGGAGCTAATAGTTTTTTTATGTCAATAGCCAATAATTTTAATATGGCAGGATATAATAGTGATAATTTAAAGAAATATGTGCCAGCACTAGTATTTACATTATATGATGGTTTATATATATATTCACCATTTGAAAACACATTAGATGAGGAAACAAGAAGTAAATTACCACCTAATGCAACTTATACAGGAGGAGAAGAAGTAATAGGTCTAAAACCATATATATATTATAGTTGTAGATATAAAAGAGGAGAAATAGATGTTACAATTACATATTCTTTAGACAATTATATAACTATACAAGGATATGACAAAAATGGAAAAGGAATTAATGATGCAGGGTATTTATTAGATGATACTTTGAGATATAGTAAGATATCAAAAGAAATAACATATAGAGGTGTTAGAATAACTCCAGAAACACAATTAAAAGAGTATATAGGTAATGTGGAATATACATATATTAAAATAAATGGTGTAAAATATTATAGAGAAAATAATGATACAAATACATGGTTTACAATAACAAATGGAAGGAAAAATACAATAGCAACACAATTTGAAAATAAAGATTATAATGATATGGGATATCGTTATTATAAAGAAGCATTTGAATTTAAGGAAAGATTAAGAAGCTATGGTCTTACAGATTTAGAAACTTCAGATGCTGTAGGAGTAGAAGATATTAAAAATGCTGATGGAGATATTGTATATAGTTTTTTAGATAGTGATTATAGTATATTTGATTTTTATAAAATAGAAGAGCCAAATTCAAACTTTAATAATCATAGAATGGCAGTTATTCGTTATGTGATTGAAAAAAATTTATCTATTGCATTGGCAAATTATAATAATGGAATATATGAATTTAGGATGCCAAAATTAGAAGAAGAAGATTGGGGAAGAATTTTAGATAATGTTTGTCTAATTAGTTTTTTACAAGGATTAAGTATTGGTGGTAAAATATATAATGGATATTCTGTTATTAATAATAATAAAAATGAAGAAGTTGTAACAGAAGATTCTATTTATATAGTACAAGATATTAATAATCCAAATAGTGAATATCATAGAATTACACATAAAGGATTACAAGATATGATAGATGAAACAAAATCAAAAGGTATATTTAATATGGATTTGGAAAGAAAATCTATACAAGATACTGTATCACAAAAAACTAAATATTTTTATCCTCATTATAATTTAGGATGTTACACATGTTATATAGCACAAACTAATGTGGAAAATTCATTTGATAGTATATATAAATATTTAGACAAATGTACAGCCTATGGTTATGGAGAATTAGTTAAATTATATTATACAGCTTTAGGAAGAGAGAGATATAGTACATATAAAGTATTTAGAAATCCAGAACAGCATATAAATCAATTTAAAACATAAATGTTAAAAATGTATAAAAAAATAAAAAAAGCTAATAATATTATAAAATCTAAAATAGGAGAAATGTATGTATAAAAAGATTTTAGGACAAGTAATATTATTAGTTTTTTTGTTTGTCTTATATATTTATGTATTAGTGATTCATTATATACCAGATAAAATTACAATATTTGAAGGAGAAAATTTGTCATTAAAAACTATTTTTGGCATTACATTACAATCGAAAGATGAAGTTTTAGAAGTTTCAGCAAATTCAGGAGAAAAAACCATTAATAAGATTGGAAGTGAAACTTTATCTGTTAGCTTATTTGATAAATTATTTATAAAAAGTGTAGATGTCTCTGTTATTCCAAAAACGACAGTTATTCCAGTTGGAAACATTGCAGGTGTTAAATTATATACAAATGGTGTTTTAGTTGTAGGAATGTCTGAAATAGAAGGAGAAGATAGTAAAACATATAAACCATATGAAAATACAGGGATAGAAGAGGGAGATACAATTGTTAAGATTAACAATAATTTTATTAGTTCAACAGATGATTTAATAGAAAAGGTAAATATGTCAAATGGAAAGAAAATACAAATTCAATATATACATGAGGAAGAAACTAAACAATGTAGTATAACACCTATAAAAACAAATGAAGAGGAATATAAATTAGGTTTATGGGTAAGAGATAGTGCAGCAGGAGTGGGTACAGTTACTTTTTATGAGCCAGCTACACAAAGTTTTGGAGCTTTAGGACATGGAATAACAGATATTGATACAGGAGATTTAATAAATATTGCATCAGGAGAATTTGTAACAGCAAAAATATTAAATATAAAAAAAGGAGAAAATGGTAATCCTGGAAAAATACAAGGAACAGTAGAAGAACAAGAAACAATAGGCAAAATTATAAAAAATACACAATTTGGGATATATGGTAAAATGCAAGATTTATCTAGTCTAAATATTGATACAAGTAAAAAAATGGAAGTTGCAATGAGAGAAGAAATAAAAATAGGAAAGGCAAAGATTTTGTGTAGTTTAAATAATCAAGCTGTAAAAGAATATGAAATAGAAATAACCAAAATATATAAGGATAATAATTATAATAACAAAAGTATGGAAATAAAAATAACAGATGAAGAATTAATAGAAAAAACAGGAGGAATTATTCAAGGAATGAGTGGGTCACCTATTATACAAAATGGAAAATTTATAGGAGCTATTACTCATGTTCTGGTAAATTCACCTACAGAAGGTTATGCTATATTTGGAGATTTGATGCTAAAACAATCTAAAGAAGTAAGCTAAAAAAGGAATTTTTGAGATTGCTTCTTTTTTTCTTTTGTAAAAATTAGTCAATCTCAAAAAATTCCTTTTTAGTTAGTTAACATAGGACCAAGATTAGTAACAGTTCCTGCACCTAATGTTAAAACAATATCATTTTCTTTTACATGTTTTTTTACATAGTTTACACATTCATCAAAATCAGGAATGTATAAAGCTTCTTTTCCCAAAGAGTTAAGTTTAGCAATCAAATCTTCTGAAGAAATATTATAGGTATTTGTTTCTCTAGCAGCATATATATCTAACACAATAACATTATCAAAATTTATTAGTGAATTTGCAAAATCATCTAATAAGTTTTTAGTTCTACTATATGTATGTGGTTGAAAAATAACCCAAGATTGATTATATTTTTTATTTATTAAAGATTTTGCAGTAGCAATAATTTCTGTTGGGTGATGTCCATAATCATCATAAACACTTGCAATTTCATTAATTTTTCCTTTATATTCAAATCTTCTATGAGCACCAGTAAACTCTAAAAGTGCAGATTTTATAATATCTAAAGATAAGTTATATTCTATACAAATAGAAATACATGCAAGAGCATTTGAAATATTGTGTTTACCAGGAACTGATAATCTAAAGGTATCCAAAAATTGATTGTGATAGTAAACATCAAATTTTGCAAAACCATCATCATTAAATTTTATATTTGTACAATAAACATCAACATCTTTATTAGAAATACCATAAGTAATAATTTTAGCATTTGTTTCTTTAGATAAATCAAGACAATTAATATCATCTCCATTTAAAACTAAGATTCCATCATTAGGTAATAATTTTACATATTTGATAAATGCATTTTTTATGTTTTCTAAATTTTTAAAGTAATCTAGATGGTCATTATCTATATTTAAAATTATTTCTGCTTTAGGACTGAATTTTAAAAAACTTTCTACATATTCACATGCTTCTATAATGAAATGTTCACTATTTCCGACTCTGTAATTTCCATCTAATTGTTTTAAATAAGCACCAACTTGTATACTAGGGTCTGTTAAAGCTTTTATAAAACAAAGAGAAACCATAGAAGTTGTAGTAGTTTTTCCATGTGTTCCAGAAATACAAATTGTATCTTTAAAACATCTTGTAAGTTCTCCTAGAAAATCAGCTCTTTCAATAGTTGGGATATTGTTTGCTTTTGCTTCAAGCATTTCAGGGTCATCTTGTTTTATTGCAGCAGAATATACAACAACATCTGCTTTTTTTATATTTTCAATATTATGACCAATAGTAACTTGAATTCCTCTTTTTTTCAATATATTAATAGATTCAGAATTAGTTAAATCAGAGCCAGTAATATGAAATCCCCAGTTATGAAGGATTTCTGCAATTCCACTCATACTAACTCCACCAATTCCAATCATATGTATATTTTTATATTTTTTTAAATTATTTATATTAGGCATTAAAAGACACTCCTTTGTAAATATTTGATTAGCATAAAATTTCAAAAGAAATTATATAATTATATAAGAAAAAATTCAATACTTTTAAAAAATTATTTTTCATATATATCCTATATTGTCTGTGAACTGTAACCCTATATTTTAGTATACTGAAATAGTACAAAAAAAGTTACAATATAAAAAGATAAAAAAATGTAAAAAAAAGAAGGAAAAAATTTTTTTATGGAGAATAATATAATTGTACATAAAAATAAATCTATGTACAAAATATTTTTAAAACTTAAGGAAGGTAGGTGCACTACAAAATGCAAATTACAGATGTACGTTTAAGAAAAGTAACTTCAGAAAACAGAATGAAAGCTGTTGCTTCTGTAACATTCGATAATGAATTTGTTATTCATGATATCAAAGTTATCGAAAGTCAAAATGGATTATTTATAGCTATGCCAAGTAGAAAAACTCCAAACGGAGAATTCAAAGATATAGCTCATCCAATCAATGCTGATACTAGAGAGAAAATTCAAAAAGCTATATTAGAGGCTTATGAAGCTCCAGAAACAGAGGAATCAGCAGAATAATAAATAAAAAAAGAGATACAAATATATTGTATCTTTTTTTGTGTTATAGGAAAAACCAAAGATTTTTCTATATAACTTGAAAAAATAGTAAAAACAATGTAAAATAATAGAGATTATTTTTTAGAAAGAGGAAAGTAAATGTTTTTAATAGTAGGTTTAGGAAATCCTGAAAATGAATATGCAAACACAAGACATAATATGGGATTTGATACAATAAACAAATTAGGAAAACAATATTCTATTGAAATTAATAAAAATAAATTTAAAGGGATTTTTGGAACAGGAATAATTGAAAATGAAAAAGTTATTCTTTTAAAACCACAAACTTATATGAATTTGAGTGGACAAAGTATAATAGAAGCAATTAATTTTTATAAACTTGATTTAAAAAAAGTAATTGTTATATATGATGATATGGATGTAAAACCAGGTAAGATAAAAATTAGAAAAAAAGGTGGACCAGGTGCTCATAATGGAATGAAATCTGTTATACAAAGTGTAAATTCAGAAGAATTTACAAGAATTAGAGTAGGAATTGGAACACCTGAATTTAAAAATGACAAAATTCAATATGTACTAGGAAATATTTCGTCAGAAGATAAAGAAAAATTAAATATAGGGATAGATAATGCAAAAGATGCAATAGTAGAAATTATAAAAAATGGCGTAGATTCAGCAATGAATAAATTTAATTAGCTAGAGAGGGAATGCAAGTGTTAGAATTAATAATAAAAAGATTAGAAAAACAAAGACAAATTGTATTAGTAGAAGATGGTAAAATAGTAGAATATTATGAAGAAACACAAAATGACAATAGGCATGAAGGAAATATTTATATTGGTGTTGTAAAAGATATTATAAAAGGAATGCAAGCAGCATTTGTAGATATAGGTATAGAAAAAAATAGTTTAATTCATCTAAAAGATATTATAGAGAAGAAAGATGAGAAAAAAGAGAAAACAAATTTTAATCAAGATATTAGCACACTAATAAAATCAAAACAAAAATTATTAGTACAAATAAAAAAAGATAGTAATGAAAAAAAAGGTGCTAGAATATCAACACATATTAATTTACCAGGAAAATATATTGTGCTTATGCCTAATACAGACATTATTACAGTTTCACAAAAGATACAAGATAAGGAAGAACAAGAAAGATTAATACAATTAGTTTCTAAAACAATATCAAAAGGAAATGGAGCAGTTATTAGAACGTCAGCAGAAGGAAAAGAAAAAGAAGTTATTGATGATATAAAATATGTAGAAAGTAAATGGGAAAAGATTGTAAAAGATAGCCAAGATGAAAAACAAAATATACCAAGACAGTTATATAAAAGTGAAGATATTGTTGAAAAAATGTTAATGGATTTAACAAATAAAAAAATTGAAAAAGTAATTGTTAATGATAGTTTAGATTATAATGAAATTAACAAAATTAAAAATGAAAATCAAGAATACAAAAACTTATCAATAATAGTAAAAAGTGAAGAATCTATTTTTGATATATATAATTTAGAACAACAAATAAATAAAATTAGTAATAGAAAAATATGGTTAAAATGTGGAGGTTTTATCACAATTGATAAGACAGAAGCTTTAACAGCGATTGATGTAAATACTGGAAAATATACTGGAAACAAAACAATGGAAGATACAGTTTTTAAAGTAAATAAAGAAGCAACTATTGAGATTGCAAAACAACTAAGACTTAGAGATATAGGTGGAATTATAATTATAGACTATATAGATATGCAAGAAGAAAAAGATAAAAACGAAATAGAAAATTTATTGAAACAAGAATTAAGAAAAGATAGAAGCAAAACACAAATAGAAGGATTTACAAAACTGGATTTGATGGAAATGACTAGAAAACATATATGTAGTCATAAAGATTAAAATATAGAAAATAAAATTAATAAGAATTTTGACAAAAAAATAAAGAGGATGGAATAAAAAATGAATGTAGGATTTGTATCACTAGGTTGTAGCAAAAATTTAATTGATACAGAATGTTTAATAGGAATATTTAAAGATAAGAGATTTCAAATTGTTAATGAAGAAGAAAAAGCAGATGTTTTAGTAGTTAATACTTGTGGATTTATAGAATCTGCAAAAGAAGAAGCTATTAATACAATACTAGAAATGGCAGAATATAAAAAACAAAAATGTAAATATTTAATTGTTATGGGGTGTTTAGTTCAAAGATATTATGAAGACTTATTAAAAGCATTACCAGAAGTAGATTTGTTTATAAAAATAGAAGACTATGATAAATTATGGGATAAAATAGAAGATTTACTAAAAAGAGGGATTGTTGAAAAAGGAAAGAAGATAAATAATAAAAAAATAACTCAAATACCGCAAATGCCAATGTTGTTACAACAAGAATTTTTAAATAGAACTATTACAACAGGAAATAATTATGCTTATATAAAAATAGGAGAAGGATGTAGTAATAAATGTACATATTGTGCAATACCATACATTAGAGGACCATTTTCTAGTAGGAAAATGGAGGATATTTTAGAAGAGGCGAATATGCTAGCTAAAAAAGGTATTAAAGAATTAATAGTAATAGCACAAGATACAACAAAATATGGTATTGATATATATGGAGAGCCTAAACTAGCAGAACTATTAGAAAAATTGAGCAAAATAGAAGAAATTAAATGGATTCGTTTTTTATATTCATATCCAGAAGGAATTACAGAAAGATTAATTCAAGTTGTTGCAAACAATGATAAAATAGCTAATTATTTTGATATTCCTATCCAACATATTTCTAATACAGTATTAAAAAAAATGAATAGAAGAACTAGTAAAGAACAAATAGAAAATTTATTAAAAACAATTAGAGAAAAGATACCAAATGTTGTGTTAAGAACAAGTTTAATTGTGGGATTTCCAGGAGAAAACAAGCAAAATTTTGAAGAATTGAAGGAGTTTATAAAATTTGCAAAATTTGATAGACTAGGAACATTTATGTATTCAAAAGAAGATGGCACACCTGCAGAAAAATTACCAAATCAAATTCATGGGAATACTAAAAAAGCAAGATATAATCAAATTATGAAAATTCAACAAGAAATTTCTAAAGAACTTCAAAGTAAAAAGATAGGAAAAATATATGAAGTACTAATTGAAGATATTTCTTTTGATGGAAAATACTATATTGGAAGAACTATACAAGATGTACCAGAAATGGATGGGATAGTATATATAAAAAATAAAATAAATAAAAAGCCAGAAGAAATTTTGAATCATTTTATAAATTGCAAAATAATAGATGTTAATGATTATGATATGATAGCTGAAATAGTATAGTAATATAGCAAATATTTTAAGAAAGAGATTTAAATCTTTGAGAAAGGAATGAGTTTGAATTATGAAAAAAAGAGTATTAACAGGTGATAGACCAACAGGAAAATTACATATAGGACATTATTTTGGTTCATTAAAAAAGAGAGTTGAAATGCAAAATAGTGGAGATTATGATATGTATATATTAATAGCAGATGTGCAAGCTTTAACTGATAACTTTAATAATCCAGAAAAAGTAAGAAAAAATGTAAGAGAATTAGTAATGGATTATTTATCATGTGGAATAGACCCAGAAAAAACAACTATATATATTCAATCTATGATACCAGAAACAGCAGAATTAACTATATATTATTCAAACTTAGTAACTATTGCAAGACTTCAAAGAAACCCAACTGTGAAAACAGAAATTGCACAGAAAAAAGAATTATTTGGAGAAAGTGTAACATATGGATTTTTAGGTTATCCAGTAAGTCAAGCAGCTGATATTACAACTTTTGAAGGAGAATTAGTTCCAACAGGAGAAGACCAAGAGCCATTAATTGAGCAATGTAGAGAAATTGTTAGAAAATTTAATAGTATTTATGGAGAGGTATTAACAGAACCTAAGATTGTATTATCAGAAGGAAAAAGAATAAAAGGATTAGATGGAAATGAAAAAATGGGAAAATCTCTTGGAAATGCTATTTATTTATCAGATTCAGAAGAAGAAATAACAAAAAAAGTAATGAGTGCTGTTACAGATACAAATAGAATAAAAAAAGATGATTTAGGAAATCCTGATATATGTATGGTAGCATATTATCATAAATTATTTTCTACAAAACAAGAAATTGATGATGTATGTTCAGAATGTAGAGAAGGAAAAAGAGGATGTGTTACTTGTAAAAAACAATTAGCAAAAAATATTAATGAATATTTAAAACCAATTAGAGAAAAAAGAAAATATTATGAAGAAAATCCAGAATTAGTAGATAAAATATTAAAAGAAGGAACAGAAAAAGCAAAAGAAACAGCTCGAAATACGATGGAAAAAGTAAGAAAAGCAATGAAGTTGAATTACTTTGAATAATAGCTTAGTGCAAATTTATATAAAATAATACAATATAAATGAGGAGGAAATATGTTTACAGATTATACAAAAATTATTATAAAATCAGGAGATGGTGGAAATGGAGCAGTATCTTTTAGACGTGAAAAATATGTAGCATCAGGTGGACCTGATGGTGGAGATGGTGGAAAAGGTGGAAACATATATTTTCAAGTTGACAAAGATAAAAATACATTAATTGATTTTCGTTATAATAAAAAATTCAAAGCTGGAAATGGTGAAAATGGTAGTGGAAGTCATTGTAATGGAAAATATGGAAAAGACTTGTATATTAAAGTTCCAATTGGTACAGTTATAAAAGATGTAGAAACAGGAAAAGTAGTAGCAGACTTATCTACACCAGAACAAACAGAATTAGTTTTAAAAGGTGGAAGAGGAGGAAGAGGAAATTCTCATTTTGCAACATCTACAAGACAAGCTCCTAGATTTTCAGAAGATGGTGATAAAGGAGAGGAAAAAGAAGTTATATTAGAATTAAAATTATTGGCAGATGTGGGATTATTAGGATTTCCAAATGTAGGTAAATCTACATTTTTATCAATTGTTACAGATGCAAGACCTAAAATAGCTAATTATCATTTTACTACTTTACAACCCAATTTAGGAGTTGTAAAAACTAAAAATAATGATGGATTTGTAATTGCAGATATTCCAGGAATTATTGAAGGAGCTAGTGAAGGTGTAGGTTTAGGAATACAATTTTTAAGACATGTAGAAAGGACAAGGTTATTATTACACTTTTTAGATGTATCAGGACAAGAAGGTCGAAATCCAGTAGAGGATTTTTACACTATTAATAAAGAACTAAAAAATTATAGCTCAAAATTAAGTAATAGGAAACAAATTATTGTAGCAAATAAAATAGATGTACAAAATGAAGAATTGATAGAAGAAGTAGAAAAATTGGCTAAAAAAGAAGGGTTAGAATTATATAAAATTTCATCAGCTACAAAGCAGGGAGTACAAGAATTAATTGATTATGTATCAAAAGTTTTAGAAACTTTACCAAAAGAAGAATTAGTAGAAATTGAAGAAAGAAAAGTATATATATTAGAAGAAAAAGATGATGACTGGACAATTAAGATAGAAGATGGAATATTTATGGTTTCAGGAAGAGCAGTCCAAAGATTAATGGGAAGAGTAAATATTGAAGATAATGAATCTATGTATTATTTACAAAAATGTCTAAAAAATATGGGGATTGAAAATAAACTAAAAGAGATGGGAGTTTGTGAAGGAGATACTGTTATTTTAGATGACTGGGAATTAGAATGGTATGAATAAAAAGAAAATTAAAAAATAGCTTGAAAAATTTTTAATTGTATTGTAAAATAATGTAAATACAATTAGAAATTTTTTTTATTCTTAAAATAATGTTATTTCTATATTTTATGTTCTATGTTTAAAAGTTTCCATAAATTATAATGTTACAAATCAATTCTAAGTCACATTCGAGTTCTTTAAAA
Source organism: uncultured Clostridium sp. (assembly GCA_947364715.1). GTDB lineage: Bacteria > Bacillota > Clostridia > TANB77 > CAG-508 > CAG-269. Next base: position 45,637 of record CANAUI010000003.1, on the reverse strand, counting down.
ATATTTATATATCAACTTTTTTTCTTGATACATCTATTCCATGACACATTTGTCATTAATTTAAAAAGATAATATTTATTACTGTCAATAGTAACTGTAACAATCCTAATAAAAAAATTAGAATTGATTGTTGAATAAAATAGAGAAGTCTGATAGAATGAAAGAAGAAATTTATTTGAGTAATGTAAAAATAAAAGAAGAGGATATTTAAGATAGGAGTGAGATATGAAATCTAACATTTTTAAATACATATTTATTATTTTTGTTATTATCATTGTCATTGTTTCATTTTTTGTAATAAGAAATAATGAAAATAAGCAAGAAATAGAAGAAGAAGCTACTAGTACAGAAGAAGAGATAGTAAGACAAATTCGATTAGGAATTGCACAATGTGATACTTTAAACCCATTATTAACAAGTAATAAAAATGTTCAAGATATTACGAAATTAATTTATGAACCATTAATAGATATATCTTCAGATTATAAAACAATACCAACATTAGCAACAGAATGGGCAAAACAAGACGGAACAACCTATATTATTAAATTAAGAGAAAATATTAGATGGGCAAATGGTGAAAGGTTTACATCAGCAGATGTACAATTTACATATGATAAATTAAAAGAAAATTCTTCTATATATTCAAGTAATTTAGAACATGCAACTATGTTAGAAATTGTAGATGATTATACAGTAAAAATATATTTAGATAAAGAAGTTCCACTTTTTGAATATTATTTAACATTTCCAATATTATCTAAAACATTTTATGATACACAAGATTATTCTAATACAGAAATTGTACCAGTAGGAACAGGAAAATATAAGGTAGAAAATGTACAAGAAAACTATATTACATTAACTAAAAATGCAAACTGGTGGAATAGAAATACAGAATTATCATTAGAAGAAATTACAGTTAATGTATATGATTCAGTAGGAGAATTATATAATGCTTTTAAATTAGGAAATGTAGATGTGGTAAGTACAAATAATACAAACATACAAAATTATATAGGAACAATGGGATATAGTAAAAAAGAGATAAAAGGAAGAGAACATGATTTCTTAGTTTTAAATACACAAAATACATTATTATCAAATCAGGAAGTTAGAAGAGCAATATCTTATACAATAGATAAAAATAATATAGTATCAAATATTTTTCAGAATAAATATTACACATCAAGTTTTCCAATAGATTTTGGCTCATGGGTATATCAAGAACAAGATGCAAGTTCTGGATGTAATCCTGAACAGGCAAAGCAAATATTAACAGAAAATGGTTGGAGTTATAAAAATGGATATTGGCAAAAAATGATAAATAGTAAAATACAAAAAACTGAATTAAATTTGATTGTAAAAGAATCAAATAGTATACAAATATCAGTAGCAGAAAATATAAAAATGCAATTAGCAAGTCAAGGAATTCAAATTAATATACAACGATATTCAGATGAACAATATAATATTGCTATACAAAACAAAGCTTATGATATGATTTTATGTAGTATAAATTTATCTCCAAACCCAGATATGACATTATTTTTTGGTGAAAATAATTTAGCAAATTATACAAATGAAGAAATTATCAATTTAATGAATGAAATAAAAAATACAACTGATGAAGAAAAAATAAAGAATAATTATGCAAGACTTGTAGAAATTTATAAAACAGATATACCATATATTAGTTTATATACAAATAAACATACAATAGCATATAACACAGAATTAGTTGGAGAAATCAATTCTAATTGGTTTAATCCATTTTGTGGAATAGAAACATGGTATAGATAAAAATTTTAAAATAAGTATTGACAAAACATATTTTTGATATATAATAAGAGTATCAAACAAAAGTTCAAAATTTAAGGAGGAAAAATATGAGTGAAAATACAGAAAAAAAGAAGGCACTAGAAGTAGCAATGAGTCAAATAGAAAAACAATTTGGTAAAGGGTCTGTAATGAAATTAGGAGAATTTAAAGCAATGGAAATAGAAGCAATTCCAACAGGTGCTCTAAGTTTAGATATTGCATTAGGAATTGGAGGAGTACCTAGAGGAAGAATTATAGAAGTATTTGGACCAGAATCTTCAGGTAAAACAACATTAGCATTACATATTATTGCAGAAGCACAAAAAATGGGAGGAGAAGTAGCATTTATAGATGCAGAACATGCATTAGACCCTGTTTATGCAAAAAAACTAGGTGCAGATATAGATAATTTAATTGTATCTCAACCAGATACAGGAGAGCAAGCTTTGGAAATAACAGAAAGCTTAGTTAGAAGTGGAGCATTAGATGTTATTGTAGTGGATTCAGTAGCAGCATTAGTTCCAAAAGCTGAAATTGATGGTGACATGGGAGATTCACATATGGGATTACAAGCAAGACTTATGTCACAAGCATTAAGAAAATTAGCAGGAGCAATCAATAAATCTAAAACAGTATTAATTTTTATTAACCAATTAAGAGAAAAAATAGGTGTTATGTTTGGAAATCCAGAAACAACAACAGGTGGTAGAGCATTAAAATTTTATGCATCAGTTAGAATGGATATTAGAAAAATAGAAAATATTAAACAAGATGGGGAAGTAAAAGGAAATAGAGTAAGAGTAAAAGTTATTAAAAATAAAGTAGCACCACCATTTAGAGAAGCAGAATTTGATATTATTTATGGAGAAGGAATTTCAAGAGAAGGTAATATCTTAGATATGGCTGTTAACTTAGATGTTGTAGAAAAAGCAGGCTCATGGTTTAGCTATAATGGAGAAAGAATTGGACAAGGAAGAGAAAATGTAAAAAAATACTTAAGAGAAAATCCAAAGATGCTAGAAGAAATAGAAGAAAAAGTAAGACAAGATTTTGAAAAGGTATTTGAAGAAAGCTTAGGAGAAGAAATACCTGAAATCGATATGGATGATGATGAAGAATAATAAAAAAATGAAAAAGGGGATATAAAAAATCTCCTTTTATTGATATTTTAAGAGTTTTATTGTAAAATAGTAAAGAAAAGAAGAAATAATTGTAAAAAAACAAAGGAGATAACATGTATACAGTAGAGGAATTTGATAAAGAAAAAACAAAAGTATTAAAATATGTATTATATAAAAAAAGAAGCGAAAGTGAAATTAGGAAAAAATTTGAAAAAGAAATAGAAGAAAATTTATTAGAAGATATTATTGATTATCTAAAAGAAGCAAATTACATAAATGATGAAGAATACATCATAAAAACAATTAATAATTTTATAGCTCTAAAAAATTTATCAATAAGAGAAATAGAATATAAGTTATATAGTAAAGGCATAAAAAAGCAAGATGTAGAGGATTATATTTATGAAAATAAAGAAGAGTTAAACAAATATGAAATAAAATCAGCTCAAAACATTATAAATAAAAAAATAACTTCATTAGAAATAGAAGAAATAAAACAATATTTAATGAAAAAAGGATATAAAAAAGAAAATATTGAAACAGCAATACAAGATAATTAATTAAAAAATTTTACAAGAATTAAAAGAGGAGAAACACAATGTCTATATTAACATTAGAAACACAAAAATATGCTATTAAAATTGAAAATTTTGAAGGTCCATTAGATTTACTATGTCATTTAATTGAAAAAAATAAAATGGATATTTATGATATTAATTTAAATGAAATTACAGACCAATACATACAATATTTAAATCAAATGGAAAAAATGAATTTAGAAATTGCTAGTGAGTTTGTTGTTATGGCATCTACATTATTATATTTAAAGTCAAAAAATTTACTTCCAAAACAAGAAGAGGAAGAAGAAGAATTAACAGAAGAAGAACTTATTAGAAGAATTATTGAATACAAAAAATTTAAAGAGATTAGTAAAGTATTAAATCAAAATTATATTCAAAATAGGAATCGATATTATAAAAATCAAGAAAAAATTGAACTTCCTAAACAAAAATTAGAAAAAAAATATGATAATACAATAATTTCTAATATGTATAGAGATTTAATAGAAAGAAATCGTGCAAAAATTAATCAAAATGCTAAAAATATTGAAAAAATTGCATTAGTAGAAAATTATACAGTTTCTAGTAAAGTAAAAGAAATGTTTAAAGTATTGGTAAAACAAAAACGATTTGTATTTAATAAATTATTTTCATTAAATAAACATGACAAGCAAGAAGTGGTAACAGCATTTAGTGGTTTATTAGAAATGTCAAGAAGAAGAAAGATAGAAACAATACAAGAGGAACTATTTGGAGATATTACTGTAGAAAAAACAAAAAGGGCATAAATATGTTTAAAAATACAAAAAAAGGAAAAACTAATATAAATTGCTTTATAAAAAGGAGGCAAATATATTGGTTTTTCTTTTTATTATGTGGATTATTCTTATAGTAACATTGATAATTATAACATCAAAAATAGAAATAAATATTGTAAATCTAATAATAAACTCAAAAAATAAAGGACATATTTTTAATGATAGTGAATTTATTATAAAATTAAAAATTTTTGAAAAAATACCAATTATAAATATTAAACTAAATAAGAAAAAATTAAAAAAAATACAACAGGCTTGGAATATGAATGAGAAAATAAAGAAATTAGAAAAGGATATTCTGCAAGACAAAAACAAATTTGATAAGGAAATGATTATAGGATTAAGAGAATTTAGTAAAAGTATTTATATGAAAGAATTAGCTTTACAAATAGAGTTGGGTACAGAAAATGCATTTTTTACAGCTATGTTAGTTGCTATTTTTTCTAGTATATTATCTATTTGGGTTTCAAAAATTCATATAAGAGAAAACAATATTGCATATAAGATACAGCCAATTTATAGGAATGAAAATTCTATAAAAATTGAATTTTCTGGTATATTTCAAATAAAACTGATACATATTATAAATATCATATATGTATTAAATAGAAAAGGAGGAAGAAAAAAATATGAGCGAACATCCAATAGAAGGTCTTATGACTACAGCTATGAATAGTATCAAAGATATGATAGATGTTAATACAATTATAGGTGAGCCAATCGAAACATCAAATAATATTGTAATTATTCCAATATCAAAAGTATCTTTTGGATTTGCATCAGGTGGAAGCGAATTTAAAGGAGAAACGGTGGATGAATACAGGAAAAAGGAAAAAGAAGAAGAGGTACAATATAGATTACCATTTGGAGGAGGTTCAGGAGCAGGTGTTACTATTAATCCAATAGCATTTTTGGTTATCCAAGGTGAAAATGTAAAATTAATGCCAGTTAATTATAGTTCATCAATAGACAAGTTTTTAGATTATATTCCAGATTTATTAGATAAAACTAATAATATGATTAACAAATGTATACAAAAGTCAAAAGATAAAGAGAATGAAAAAGAGAAAGAAAGAAAACAGGATAAGATACAGAAAAAATCAGAAAAGGTAAAAATGGATGAAGATAGAATAAAAGAAGATTTAGATGAAAGTAGACATATAAAAGAAAGAATAGAAAAAACTAAAAAGCCAGTAGAAGAAGAAATAGTTTATGAGTATGAATATGATGAAACTTTAGATGATGAATAAGATTATAATGGTTTAAGTGATGGTAAATTCTAAAATAAAAGTACAGACTGAGAATGCTTGAAAAAGTAGTTTCAGTCTGTATTTATATTATATATTAGGAAAGTCATACTGACTTTTCTAATATATAAAACACATTGCACACAAATTTATTTCATAAATTTGGCAGATGAGCAAAGATTAGAATTGTCGAAAACTTGTTATAAAACGACAAAACTTCCTAAGTTTTGCTCTTGGAAAATATTGTAAAATAAAATATAATATAAAAAGAAATTTAAAGGAGGATATAATGGAATCGAAATATTATAAAGAGGACAAGTTATTAATGTTTAAAATCACAGATGAAATTGATGATTGTAGTGTTCAAAAGATAAGGAGGAAGGCAGATTATGAAATTGAAAGATATATGCCTAAAAAAGTTATATTTGATTTTAATTGTGTTACATTTATGGATAGTGCAGGAATAGGGTTAATTATAGGAAGGTATAAACTTGCGAAAATGTTGGGAGGTACAGTAGAACTTGCAAATTTAACAAGTAGTATAAAAAAAATATTTGAAATGAGTGGAATTTTAAGATTAATACCAATTACTAATTTAGAGGTGTTATAAAACGATATATTTATAAATTAATAATTTAATACAATATATAAAGAATAAGGTTTATAGGCATAACCTAAAAAAACCTAAATATATATTTAGAAGGAAAATAAGATGAAAAGTGAAATTGAAAATGAAATGAAATTAGAATTTGTTAGTAAATCTGCAAATGAAGCATTTGCAAGAATTACAGTTGCAGCCTTTGCATCACAATTGGACCCAACGATTGAAGAATTAGCAGATATTAAAACAGCAGTTTCTGAAGCAGTTACAAATTGCATTATTCATGGATATGATAAAAAACAAGGGATTGTAAAAATATTTGCAAGATTAAAAGAAAATGAAATATTAATAGAAATATCAGATAAAGGAAAGGGAATAGAAAATATTGATATAGCAAAAGAACCATTATATACTACAAAACCAAATTTGGAAAGGTCAGGTATGGGATTTACCATCATGGAAAGTTTTATGGATGAAGTGGAAGTAGAATCTGTTGTAGGATTGGGAACAAAAATAACAATGAGAAAAGTAATAAAAAGCAAATTGGAAAATGAAGAATCTGATGATGAGTTTAAAATGATTACAAAAGAATAGAGGTAAACTATGTTTGAAAATAGTATAGAAGCAATCAAAAAAGCGCAATCTGGTGATAAATATGAAATGGAGAGAATGATTAGAGATAATAATGGACTCATATGGAGTATTGTAAAAAGATTTAATGGTAGAGGATATGATTTGGAAGATTTATACCAGATAGGATGTATGGGATTTATTAAATCAATTAAAAGATTTGATACAAATTATGAGGTGAAATTATCTACATATGCAGTTCCATATATGATAGGAGAAATTAAAAGATATATACGTGATGATGGACCAATAAAAGTTAGTAGAAGTATTAAGGAATTAGGAATGAAGATAAAAGAACTGCAAAAAGAAAGTATTATTAAAAGTGGAAAGGAATTAACAATACAAGAATTAGAAAAAGAGCTAAAAATTTCAAAAGAAGATATTGGATTAGCATTAGAAGCAAACAATACAGTAGAATCTATAGACGGAAGTTTTTATACAAATAACAAAGATGGGAATAGTTTAAATTTAATAGAAAAAATTTCATCAGATAAAAATGAAGAAGAAATTATCACAAATAAATTAGCAATAAAACAATTAATAGAAGGATTAGAAGATAGAGATAAAGAAATCATATTTTTAAGGTTTTATAAAGATAAAACACAGTCACAAGTAGCAAAAATTCTTGGAATTACACAAGTACAAGTATCAAGATTAGAGAGAAAAATTTTACAAAATATGAAAATAAAGCTAATTTCATAATAGTGGGGTGATAAATTGAAAAAAGTTTTTATCTATTTTTTTGCTTTTTTATTTATTTGTTTTATTTTACCAGCATTACTTACAAAGTCGGAAATTAGTGCATTATCAGACATAAAAGAGGAAGAACAAAGTGAAGAAAAGGTTTCAGAAATATATACATATAATAAATATGGAACAATTAAATTGCTACATACAGATACAAATGAGATAGAAGAAGTTAATTTAGATACATATCTTTGTAATGTAATCTCAGCAGAAATGCCAGTAGATTTTGAAAAAGAAGCTTTAAAAGCACAAGCGATAGTTGCAAGAACTTATACTATTTATAAAATTAATAACAAAAAACATGATAATGCAGATATTTGTGATGATTCAAATTGTTGCCAAGCTTGGATTTCTAAAGAAGGTAGATTAGCAAGATGGGATGGAGATAAAGAAGCAAAATGGAATCAAATAGAAGAATCTGTATTACAAACACAAGGAAAAATAATAACATATAATAATGAGCCAATTAATGCATTTTTTCACTCTAACAGTGGAGGAAAAACAGAACTTCCAGTAGATGTATGGGGTGGAGGTAGTAATATGCCATATCTTCAGGTGGTTGAAACAGCTGGAGAAGAAGGATATACACAATATAATTCAGAGGTGGAATTAACAAATGAAGAAATATTAGAAAAATTGAAACAAAAATATGAAGACATTCAAATTGATTTTCATAATGATGAAGATATAAAGATATTAGAATATACAAGTAGTGGAAGAATAAAGGTAATTAAATTTGGTAATCATGAAATTTCAGGTACAGAAGCAAGAAGTATATTTGGATTACGTTCTACAAATTTTGAATTATTAAAACAAGATGGAAAAGTAAAATTTACAGTAGTAGGATATGGCCATGGTGTTGGTATGAGCCAGACAGGAGCAGATAGCATGGCAAAAAATGGAAGTACAGCAGAAGAAATTATTAATCATTTTTATGTAGGGGTAGAAATTAAAGAGGTTAATTTTCTATAGTTATTTTGTTACAATTCAAAAAGATAATATTTATCAATTGTGAATTGTAACATTATTTATATATTAGGAAAGTCATACTGACTTTTCTAATATATAAAACACATTGCACACAAATTTATTTCATAAATTTGGCGCACGAACAAAGACGAGGCATGAAGAGTAATCTAAAAGGTCATAAAATTTTAATTATGCCTCTTTTGTTCTATTAAAAAAAATATTTTTAAATGTATAATCTTTAAAAAAAAGGAAATACTTGTAATAATAAAGTATTTAAGGAGGAGTATATGAAAAAAGATATTCATTTAAAAAATATAGGGGAAAAAAATATAAATGATAAAATTATTTCTTATGCAATTATGGGAGCTGTAATTATTGGAATTATTATTATTTCTTTATTACTATATAGCCAAAAAATAAATAAAGATATAAGAAATGAAACAATGACATTAGAGCAAATGACAGAGATTATTGGAGATATAGGAGAAAATAAAGAAGAAACAGAAAGTGCAAGTACAGAAATAGGAAAGACAGTTGAAGAAAGTAAGGAAGAAACAAAGGAGAAAAATCCACAAAATGGAACAGCAAAAAATACAATTACTAATGAAACAGTAAAAAGTAATAGTGATAATGTAAATACAATACAAAATACAACAAATAAAGAAAAAGAAGAAAAGAAAGTAGAAGCAAAAGAGTTGGCATTCCAAAAACCAGTAGAAGGAGAATTGGCAAGAGAATTTGCTCAAGATAATTTAGTATATTCAGAAACTTTAGAAGAATGGGTTACACATAATGGAATTGATATAAAAGCAGATAAAACAACTGTTGTAAAATCTGCAGAAGCAGGAGTTGTAAAATCTATAAAAAATGACCCTAGATATGGTTTAACAATTGTAATTGAACATGATGATACTTATCAAACAGTATATTCTAATTTATTAACTTCTGAATTTGTTGTAGAAGGAGAAACTATAGAAAAAGGACAATCTATAGGAACTGTTGGAAATAGTGCAGTATTTGAAATTGCAGATGAGCCACATTTACATTTTGAAATATTAAAAGATTCTATCGCAATAGACCCTTCAATTTATATTAAATAATTTGACTAAGAAATATAAGTATGGTAAAATACTTTGGTAAGTTAGATTCTTACAATTTTATGAAATAAAGAAAATATATATAATAAAAGAAGAGGGAATGAAAAAATGAAGCTAGGAATCGTAGGATTACCAAATGTAGGAAAAAGTACATTATTTAATAGTATAACAAAGGCAGGTGCAGAATGTGCAAATTATCCATTCTGTACAATAGAGCCAAATGTGGGAATAGTGCCTGTTCCAGATGAAAGATTAGATGTATTAACAAATATGTATAATCCACAAAAAACAACACATGCAGTTATTGAATTTGTAGATATAGCTGGATTAGTAAAAGGAGCCAGCAAAGGAGAAGGATTAGGAAATAAATTTTTATCACACATTCGTGAAACAGATGCTATATGTGAAGTAGTAAGATGTTTTGAAGACTCTAATATTGTACATGTTGACGGAAATATAGAGCCAGTAAGAGATATTGAAACTATTAATCTAGAATTAATATTTGCAGATATAGAAACTGTTAACAAAAGATTAGATAAAGCAAAGAAAAATCTAAAATCAGATAAAAAATACCAAGAGGAAATTAATTTACTAGAAAAAATAAAAGAAAATCTAGAAAATGGAATTTCAGCAAGAGCAATCGATTTTAATGAAGATGAACAAGTTTTAGTGAAAGACATGTTTTTATTAACAACAAAACCAATATTATATATTGCTAATGTATCTGAACAACAATTAAATAATGCAGAAAATGATTTAATGGTTAAAAAGGTAAAAGAATATGCTGAAAAAGAAAAAGCAGAAGTAATACCATTATGTGTAAAAGTGGAAGAAGAATTGTCAGGATTAGATGATAATGATAAAAAAGAAATGTTGGAAATGCTAGAACTAGAAGAATCAGGACTAGATAAAGTTATTAAAAAAAGTTATGATTTATTAGGCTTAATGTCATTTTTAACAGCAGGAGAACCAGAGGTTAGAGCATGGACCATAAAAAAAGGAACAAAAGCTCCACAAGCAGCAGGAAAGATACATTCAGACATTGAGAGAGGTTTTATAAAAGCAGAAGTAGTTTCTTTTAAAGATTTAACAGAGCAAGGCTCAATGGTGTCAGCAAAGGAGAAAGGATTAGTTAGAGCAGAAGGAAAAGACTATATTATGCAAGATGGAGATATTGTTTTATTTAAATTTAATGTATAGCAAATGTAATACAAATGTCATGAAAATGTAATAAAAATAAAATTTGAAAATATATTGACTAAAAAATAAAATAAGTATAATATATAATAAGTAAACAAAAGATAGATAGTGTGTTTATAAACTTGCAATTATTTAAAAAGCGTGCTATAATAATAATTGTTTATAAAGTAATAGAGAAAATATACTATTTGAAGTAAGGAGAGGTAATAATATGAAAAAATCAGTTATTTTAAAAAGTTTTTTAGTAATTTTAGTATGTGCAATACTTGTATTTGCAATAACACCAGTATATGCAGCAACAGATGAAGGGTTTGAAGATGTATTTGCAGATAATACTTTAAATACAAGTAATACATCAAATACAAGTAATACAAATTCAAACACAACAAACAAAAATACAAATACAAATTCTAATTCAAGTAATGTTCAAAACTTAAATGCATTAAAAAATACAAGTAATACTGTTAATACATCAAATTCTTTACCAAAGACTGGTATACAAGATTCTTTACCAATGATGTTGTTAGTTGTTGTATTTGCTATTTCAGCAATTTATGCATATAAGAAAATAAAAGATTATAGAAATATAGATTAATAATATTGTAATTATTACATGAATATATATTATAGGAAGTTCAGAGAACTTTCTATAATAAAATAAAATGAAGATGTTTAAACATCTTCATTTTTTGCTTTTATAATTATTCGATTATTGTTAAAATTATTACAAGTGACTAAAGTTAATTCAAATGAGTCTGTAATAGTATTATATACAGGAGATAAATCATCAGACTTGACTTCATAATTTTTAATAACAGAATATATATATTGATTATCATAGGTATCATATATATATATTTTATCATCTATATTTAAATTTTTAATTTTGCTAAAAAATTTATCGTTATCATAATTATGTCCAGCAATACATAAATTTGAATTATTAGAATTTGAAGATGGAAAATCACCATAAAATCTGCAAGGAGAAGTTTTTAGTAATTCATCATTTAAATCGTTAAAAATAGGATAAGATATATTAAGTATAGGAATTTGGATAATACCAATGATACTATTAGGTTCAAGTGGAATATTATGATTTGTATTATTATTAGTATTATTAGAATATAATTTGGCAATACTATAATTATTAATTAACAAATTAGAAAAATTTTCTTTTTTATTTAAAGAAATTTTATAGTAAGTAAATATAGAAATGACAATAAATATAGCAAAAATTGAAAGTAAAAATTGTATATTAAATATTTTTTTATAAGAACGATTTTTTGAAGTTGTTTTATAATTATTGTTAGAATCTTCTGACTGTTCAATATTCTTATTTAAATCAATATTGATAATTTGATTCATAAAATTCCATTCCTTTCATCTGTATCAAACATTGCACACAAATTTTATTTTGTAAAATTATTGTTTTTCAATGTGCTTTTATTATGTTATATAAAATCAAAGATTTTTATAATAGTATTTCCTTATATAGAAAAAATATTTATTTATATAGAAGATAAAACATTACAATTCATAGTAAGCAAATATTACTGTAAATCGTAATGATAAAATTTAATATATTTTTATAAAAAATGTTTGACATTTTTATCTATTTAATAGATAATATACATGTAGACAAAAAGAAAAAATAAAGAGAATTACTAAGGAGGAAATATAGATGTATGTATTTAATAGGATAACAGTCAATCCACAATTACCAAAAAGAATAGAAAAATTAGGAGAAATTTCAAATAACTTATGGTGGTCTTGGAACACAGAATTTTTAAGACTATTTCAAAAAATTGATATGGATTTATGGGAACAATGTGCAAAAAATCCAATAAAATTTTTAAAACAAGTATCACAAGATAGGTTAGAAAAAGTATCAAAAGATAGTATATTTTTAAAAGAATATGATAAGATAGTAGAAAATTTTGAAGATTATATGAATAGTAAAAATACATGGTTTTCTAATAAATATCCTGGAAATAAAAAAGATTTAATTGCTTATTTTTCAGCAGAATATGGATTAGATGAAACAATACCAATTTATTCTGGTGGATTGGGAATTTTATCAGGAGACCATTTAAAATCTGCTAGTGATTTGGGAATACCACTTGTAGCAGTAGGATTATTATATAAAAATGGGTATTTTAACCAAAAAATTAATGGATATGGACAACAAGAAACAGAATATCATAATATTGATTTATATGATTTACCAATAAATCCTGTAAAAGACGATAAAGGTGATGATTTAACAATTTATGTAAAATTTCCAAAAAGAAGGTTATATTTAAAAGTATGGCAAGTTAATGTGGGAAGAGTACAATTATATTTGTTAGATTCTGATATACCTAAAAATAATGAAGAAGATAGAGATGTTACATTACGATTATATGGTGGAGACCAAGAAATGAGAATAAGACAAGAAATTGTTTTAGGTATGGCAGGTGTAAACCTTCTTACTAAATATTTAGGATTGAAACCAACAGTTTATCATATGAATGAAGGACATTCAGCATTTTTAAATTTAGAAATTATAAAAAATATTATAAGAGATAAACAAGTTTCGTTTGAGGTTGCAAAAGATATTGCAAGTTCAAAAACTGTATTTACAACTCATACTCCAGTACCAGCTGGAAATGATATATTCCCAATTGAATTGGTTGAGAAATATTTTAAAGATTTCTGGCCAAGATTAGGTATTTCAAGAGAAGAATTCTTAAAATTAGGAATGAAGCCAGGACCAAATTTAGAAAAAGGGTTTAATATGGGAATATTAGCACTAAAAATTGCAGGAAAGAAAAATGGAGTTAGTAAACTTCATGGGGCAGTTTCTAGAGAACTATTTAGTGAAATATGGCCTAATATTGCAGCAAATGAGTCACCAATTGGATATGTAACAAATGGAATACATACTTGTTCATGGTTAGCACCAAAATTAAAAGAATTATATAATAAATATTTAATTCCATATTGGCAAGATAATATGCATCATGATTATGTATGGGAAAAAATAAAAAATATTCCAAATGACAAATTATGGAGTGCACATGTAGAAAGAAAAAGAAAATTAATTAATATTGTAAAAGAAAATACAACAGAAAGATTAAGAAGAACAGGATATAGTTATGAAGAAATTAATGAAATTGTATCAAAATTAAATCCAGATGCATTAACAATTGGTTTTTCTAGAAGATTTGCTACATATAAAAGAGCAACATTAATATTTAAAGATATTGAAAGAATGACACAAATTATGAACCATACAGGAAGACCAGTACAATTAATTTTTGCAGGAAAAGCACATCCAGCAGATAAAGAAGGACAAGATTTAATTAAATATATTCATGAAGTATCTATGATGCCACAATTTAAAGGAAAAATATTCTTACTTGAAAATTATAATATAGCTATGTCAAGATATTTAATTAGTGGTGTAGATGTATGGTTAAATAATCCAAGAAGACCAATGGAAGCGTCAGGAACAAGTGGACAAAAAGCTTCTGTTAATGGTGTTATTAACTTTAGTGTACTTGATGGTTGGTGGGCTGAAGGATATACACAAGATAATGGTTGGACAATTGGAACAAATGCAGAATATGATTCATATGAAGCACAAGATATGGCGGATAGTCAAAGTATGTATCATACTTTAGAAGAAAAAATTATTCCTATGTATTATGACAGAGATAAAAATAGTATATCACAAAGATGGTTAGAAATGATGAAAAATTCAATTGTGACAACAGGAGGAAGATATAGTACAGCAAGAATGTTAGTAGATTACACAGAACAATTATATATTCCTTTATGTAATTTAACTAAAAAATATTATGAAAATATTGATAATGTTGCAACATATAATGCATGGAAAAAAGATTTATTTGAAAATTGGAAAGATATTAAGATTACTCAAGAAAACAGTAATTTAGATAATATTACTATTGATGCTGGAAATAATATTGAAGTGGGTTGTGAAGTACAACTTCCAAATATTGATGTGGAAAATGTAACAGTAGAAGCATATTATGGGAAAATATTAGATAATGGTGTAGTAGAAAATGTTAGTATTATTCCAATGCAGTTACAAGAAGTTGATGAAGAAAATAAAAAATATTATTTTACAACAAAGATTGAGTTAATAACTGGTGGAAATTATGGATATACATTTAGAGTTATGCCAAAACATGAAATGCTATTAGAGCCAGCAAACTTAAATTTGATAAAATGGATAATAAAATAAAAGAAAAAGGAAATTTGAGATGTTCTCATTTTTCCTTTTTAAGAATACAAAAATATAGAATATAAAGTCATTCTACAATTTTGTATAAGCTAAATTTTCATAGAAATTTTAAAACAAAACATTGAGCCTCTTTCATTGTTGCTTATAATTATATATATAAGCCAAATGAACATCCCTCAATGTTTTCTTTAACAATTTCTAACTTCAAATTTAGATATGCAAAATTGTTTCATTTTTTATATTCTATATTTTTTTACTTAATTTCAAAAAAGGAAAAATGAGAACATCCAAAATTTCCTTTTTAGAGAGTTATCAATTTATGAGTATAATCCAAATTATTCCAAGAATCATATTCATATCCAATAGTATATACATTTGTAGCCCAAATATCTTTTTCTAACATATATTTAGAATTTCTGTTATTACTGGTATCCATATATTTTTTTACAGAAGTAATAATTTCCAATTTTGGATTTGCTTTAGAAATTTCTGAAATTAAATTTTTTCCATTATCATTAAAGCCTAAAACTCTAATATAAGGAGTAAGTTTTTTGGATAAAGCAATATCTTTTTTTGTAATTCCTAATAAAGTATATAATAAAATTCTTTGAAGTCTTGTATTAGTATATCTTTTTGATTTTATAATATTTAAAAATTCTATAACACTATTACAAGAATTAGCAGTATTTTTTATAGAATTTTCTAATCCTTCACTTACATCTGGCAGTTCTGAAATTTCCTGAATAGACATATTTCGTAAATTATAGATTATTTGCTTTTCAAAAACTGATAAATCAGAAACAATATGTCCTACTTTTATATTTTCTAATAGTGTAGAGAGTGTGTTTTCAGGAACTACTTTTCTTAAAATATCCCAACCATTATTTTTTACAATATTTCGTATTGCTGTGGCACTGGCAACATTTCCATTATAGCTTGTATCATTATAATTTGAGTTATATCTTGCTATTGTAATAGGAGTTATAGGAGTTTTTAATTTTTTCATAGCCTTTAAATACTCAATTCCTAAAATATTGTTAGGAGAAGAAAGCAAATTTGAAAATCTTCTAATATCATTTAAATACATAAGTACAGCATTTTCTCTTGCCTTTGGAAAAGACAAGCCTTTATTTAGTTCGTGTGATAATATATTTTTATATGCTTTTGGTTCTTTATATAAGACATCAGCTACCATATTTAATGTAGAGATATCACCAAATTCAGAGCCAAAAGAAAGATAATCAACAATTTTTAAAGAATCCAAAATTTTAATTGCACCTTCGGCAAAATTTTCAGCACTAGAAATGGAATATAATAAAGGAAGTTCGATTACTAAATCAATACCATTTTTGATAGCAATTTCTGCTTTTGACCATTTATCTATTAAAGATGTAGAGCCTCTTTGTGTAAAATTACCACTAATAATAGCAATAGAATAAGTAGATTCAGTTATTTGTAATGATTTTTGCAAATGATATAAATGTCCATTATGAAATGGATTATATTCTGCTATAATTCCAAGAACTTTACTCATTTTAAACTTCCTTTCCAAAAAATATTGTATAATTTGTAAATTATTGATATAATACTATCATAAAAATTGGAAAAATACAATCTAATTGGAGGCTTTATGGAAAAGGTTATTATATATACAGATGGAGCATGCTCAGGAAACCCAGGCCCTGGAGGGTGGGGAGCTATTTTAATGTATAAAGAAAATACAAAAGAAATATCAGGAGGAGAAAAAAATACAACAAATAATATTATGGAATTAACAGCAGTAATTGAAGGACTTAAATTATTGAAATTTTCTTGTGAAGTAGAAATATATAGTGATAGTGCTTATGTTGTAAATGCATTTAATCAAGGATGGATATATAATTGGATAAAAAATAATTGGAAAACTTCAGGCAAAGAGCCAGTAAAAAATCAAGAAATTTGGCAAGAGTTATATTCTTTAACAAAAATACATAAGGTAAAATTTATAAAAGTAAAAGGACATAGTGATAATGAATTTAATAACAGATGTGATGAAATGGCGAGAAATGCAATTAAAAATTTAAAAGAAAGGAATTAATCAATTAAATAGATTAATATTTCTATATAATTGATTATACGAGAGGTAAATGATAATAGAACAATTTATATTTACAGTTTTTTCACTTGCAATTTTTGTATATATGTTTTTTAAAATGATAAAAAACAATGATACAAGTTATATTATTATTTTAATATTAGAAGCAATTGGAATTGCACTAAACTTTTTAGGTTTTGCACTTTTTATAGAATTAAATTTACTTTTAAATATATTAAAATATGTATTTTCTATTGTTATACCAGGATTAGTTATAATAATAGAAATGAATGGTATGACTTTGATTGAAATTATAAATGTATCAAAAGCAAGATTGTATTTAGCTGTTGGGAATGATAAAAAGGCAAAAGAGGCTTTATTAAATTTAGTTTCAAAAGTACCTAATAGTTATAAAGGGCATAAGATGCTTGCAAAAGTATACGAAAGAGAAGGTGGAATGAGAAAATCAATTGATGAATATGTACAAGCAATTGATATTAATAAAAAAGATTATGAATCTTATTATAAAGTAGCAGAATTATTGAATAACTTAGACAAAAAAGATGAAGCAACACAAATGTTATTTAATTTATTAAATAACAAACCAGATATGTATAAAGCAACAGAACTATTAGGAGAAATATTGATTTCTAAAGAAATGTATAAGGATGCAGTAAATGTATATCAAGAGGCTTTAAAATATAATCCAGTAAGTTACGAAATTCATTATAATCTTGGAATTGTTTATACAATGTTAAATGATTTTCAAAATGCTAAAATTTGTTATGAAAAATCAGCTGAAATTAATTCATTATTATATAATGCCAAATATTCTCTTGCTGAAATAGCATTGATTTATAAAGATTTAGAGGAAGCTGAAAAGAAATTCTTAGAAAGTATTGAAGAAGATGAATTATCAGCAGATGCATATTATGAATTGGCAAAAATATGCTTAATGAAAGGAGATAAAGATATAGCTATTAACTATGTTAATACAGCTATTGATATTGATTCTAAAAAAATAGTAGAAAAAGTAAAGAAAGAGCCATTATTTATACCTATAATGGCAAGAATATCTATTCCATTTAATTTAGAAAATGGAGAAGAAAAAGAAACAAAATTAATGGAAAAAGAAATAAAAGCCAAAGAGCATTTAGAAGAAATGGTAGATATAACAAGACACTTAAGTTATAATGATATTAATTTATTAAAGAAAAATATTAAAGAAAAAAATAGTATAAACATGAAGTTAGAAAATATAGAAAAACAATCAAATGAAAAACAAAAATAAAAGTAACCAAAAACACATTCCACAGAAAATTCTAAAAGAATTTTCACAGAGGAATAAATACAGGACATGTAAGTATTCTAAAAGGTCATAGAATTGTAATCATGTCCATTTTGTTCATTGTTAAAAAATACTCATAAAATATTATAACTACACTATAATGTATATAAAGGAGGATTTTATGAGTATCAATTTTTGTATTATAGGAGGAGATTTAAGAAGTTTTTTCTTAGCCAAAATATTATCTAAAGAAAAACATGAGGTAAAATTATATGGGTTTGATAAATTAGAAAATTTTAAAGAATATGAAAAATATGATGAAATGATTAAAAATTCTGATAATATTGTCTTACCAATTCCGTTTTCTAAAGATAATCAATTTGTAAATATGCCATTTTCCAATAAAAATATTAGAATTAGAGAGTTATTTTATTATTTGGAAAATAAAACTATATTTGTTGGAAATATAAATCAGGAATTAAAGGAAGAATTACATAAAAAACATAATCAAGTGGTGGATTTTATGCAAAAAGAAGAATTTGCTATATTAAATGTAATTCCAACTGCAGAAGCTACAATTGAAATAATTTTAAAAAATACAAAAAAAATATTACAAAATAGTAATTGTTTGATTATGGGATTTGGAAGGATAGGAAAAGTGTTGGCAGATAAGTTAAAAGGTTTATCTGCAAAAATAACTTGTTTGACAACAAATGAAGTAGAAAAAGCATGGGCAATAGCATATGGATATGAAACTATACAAATAGAAAATTTACAAAAAAATTGTACAAAATTTAAGCTATATGATATAATCATAAATACAATTCCTAAAGTGATATTTAAAGAAGAACTAAAAGAAGTAAAAAAAGAAACTTTAATTATAGATTTAGCTTCAAAACCTTATGGAATAGATAGAAAAATAGTAGAACAAGAAAATTTAAATTTTATAGAAGCATTAGGGCTACCACGGAAAATCAGCTCCAATAACATCAGCTAAATATATGAAAGATATTATAAAACAATATATATTAGATAAATAAAATATGCATTCTATATTAATAAAGGAGAGAAAAATATGTTTTTAGATATTGTAAAATCAATTATGTTTGGAATTGTAGAAGGAATTACAGAATGGTTACCAATTAGTAGTACAGGACATTTGATTTTAGTAGAACAATTTTTAAAACTTAAAAATGTTTCAGTAGAATTTTGGTCAATGTTTCAAGTTGTTATTCAATTAGGAGCAATTTTCGCTGTAGTATTATTATATTTTAAAAAAATTTGGCCAATTACAAAAAACAAAGAAAAAGCGATTAAATCAACTGGAATTTTATCTTATTTTGATAAAAATATTATGAATTTATGGGGTAAAATTTTGGTTGCCTGTATACCAGCAGCCATTGTTGGATTATTATTTGATGAAGTGTTTGAAGCTTTGTTCTATAATCCAATTTGTATAGCTATTGCATTAATTGTATTTGGTATTGCTTTTATTGTAATTGAAAATTGGAATAAAGATAGAAAAAGTACGAAAGACAAAAATGTCGAAATTACTTATAAAAATGCATGGGTTATTGGTATGTTTCAATTATTAGCAGCTATCTTTCCAGGAACTTCGCGTTCTGGAGCAACAATTATTGGAGGATTATTAATTGGATTGTCAAGACCAAATTCAGCAGAATTTACATTTTACTTAGCAATTCCAACAATGTTAGGTGCGAGTTTACTAAAATTAGTAAAATTTGGATTAGTTTTTACAACTGCTGAGATTATTATTTTATTAATTGGAATGTTAACATCTTTTGTGGTATCTATGTTTGTTATTAAATTTTTAATGAATTATATTAAAAAACATGATTTTAAAGTATTTGGATATTATAGAATTATATTAGGAATTATTGTATTAGCTTATTTCTTTTTTGTATAGTTAGTTTGTATAAATATAAAAATAGCAATATAATCAATAAAGATTGTATTGCTATTTTTTATATTATAGAAAGTTCTCTGAACTTCCTATAATATAAAGCATTCCACAGAAAATTGCAAAGCAATTTTCTGTGGACGAACAAAGACGGGGCATGTAAATAATCTAAAAGATTAAAGTATCTTAATCATGCCTTATTATCTCTTTTTTCAGAATTACAAGAAGTACATAATTTTTCATATTCTTTACATTTTATTTTGTAATCCATTTGCATACATAAATAACGATAATAACTAAAAGCTTGTTCATATTGCATTATAGGATTAAACATAGGATCTTTATATAATTCATTCATATCAAGATTGGGATTTCCCATGTTAAAATCCATAAAAGGCTGTTGATAATAATTAAAATCTTTTTCCATAAAACCTCCATTAGAATTGTAAAATTTGTATTGTGAATTATAACTATTAATAAAATATATTAATATTAATGAAAAATATTACTAAAAATATATTATTATAAATCAAAATTGAAAAAAGGAAATAAATTTATAAATATAAAAGTATATATAACTGCTATAATACCATGTAATAATTTTCCATAGATATATGGTTTAATAGATAAATCACTTTTGGAAGTAATGCTAAGTACCTGTAACAAAATAGAGATACCACCAAAACCAAGTAGAAATGCAGTAATTAATATGTTGATAGTAAGTTTTTTACAAGAAATATTAGAAATAACACTAATTCCATTTGTAATTTCAAAAAATCCTGTAAATAGTGGTTCAATAAAAGAAGAAGGAATATGTATAAAATTAAAAAATGGTGTTGCTATTATCTCTATTATATGTGTAATACCGCTTGACTTTAAGATGGAGATGATAGAAGAAAAAATCACTACAAATCCACCAATAATCAAAATAGACTTTATACTACTTACAATACTTTCTGATAAAATTTCACCTAAATTAGATAAAGAAACTTGTGTTTTATTATTAGGAAGTGATTTTATTGTAGAAGAATATGAATTAGATGGTTTTGTTTTTTTCCAAAAGCGAAAGATAATTCCAACAGTTAAAGAGGAAAGTAAGTGAGTAATAAATAATAAAAGTCCAATCATGGTATTTCGATATAATAGAATACCAACAGAACCAATTATAAATAGTGGACCAGAATTATTAGTAAAACTTAAAAGTCTTTCAGCTTCTTCTTTGGTACAAATATTATTATTTCTAAAATTGGTAGCAATTTTAGCACCTATGGGATAGCCACTAATAATGCCCATAATAAAAGCAAAAGCACCTTCACCTCTTATATTAAATAAAGGCTTCATAAATCGATTTAAAATATTACCAATATGGTAGACAATATTGGTATGCATTAGGAGTTCTGTTGCAACAAAAAACGGAAATAAAGAAGGAACAACAGAAGTAGCCCAAAGACTAATTCCTGATTTAACTGCTGTTAAATTGGAATTTGAAAATATTAAAATAGAAATAGTGAATAATAAAAATAAAAGAGAAATAAAATTTCTTTTTAATTTTACTACAATAAAGTTATTTTTTAAAAACATGAAAACCTCCTTGTATAGGAAACAATATGAAATCTTTTAGTTTTGCAACATAAAATGAAAATAAATAAAATTTTATTTTCAAAAGAAATGAATTTTCTATAAAATAAAAACAAATTCCATAGAAAATTGCTTTGCACGCAAACAAATTAAAGGAAAGCCAAAGAGAAAAGTTAAAATTATACTAATATTAAGCCTTTCTAATTTGTTCTAAAAATGAAAATACAAAAATGGAAAAATATTGTTGACTTTTTATATAAAAGATAATATAATCAGTTTGTTATTTTTATTCAATTTGAATTTTTTGTTCTAAATTTTATATCTTAAAAATTTCATTTTAAAATAATTTTATTCGAGGAGGTGAGGAATATGCAAGAAATGTTAGAACTTATTCTACAAGAGATAAGAGAGGTAAAAACAAAAGTAGATAATTTAGAAAAGAAAGTAGATGCCTTAGAAAAGAGAGTAGATGCTTTGGAAAAGAAAGTAGATGCTATGGAAAAAAGATTTGACCAAAAATTAATAGAAATGGAAAAGAGATTTGACCAAAAGTTACTAAAACAAGAAGAAAAATATCATCAAGAAATGTCATCTTTAGAAGAACGTTTAACAAAAATGATGGATAAGAAGATTGAAGAAGCAATTAGTAAACAAAGTAAAGAAATTGCAATAGAATTTCAAAATTTAATTGAATATTTAGATAAAAGATTTAAAAAGATAGAAAACAAATTAGACGAAGAAATTTTAAACAATAAAATAGCACATGAATCATATGAAGCAAGACTATACAAAATTGAAACAGCCCAAAATTATCTAGAAAAAAGATTATTAGCTCAAAATATATAGTTTAGCATATGTAATCAATATAAAAATTAAAAATCTTTTAATATTATTAATAATTATAAAAATATAATTTAATTGAATAAAAAAGAAAAAAATGCACATACCTAATAATGATGTTATAGAAAATTCTATACAAAAAGGGAGTGTATTTTTTTATGGAAGATAAAAATTTAAACAAATTTGATAAAAAACATAGTGAAGATTTTGAAAAAAGAGTTAATAGTCAATTAGAAGAAAAATATGAAGTGGGAGAAGATAGTACAAAATATGGAGAATTTATTTCATCATATTTTGCATGGATTTCTTTACCAAATCAGAAAGAAAGGGCAGAAGAATTAAATAATATGACTAAAGGGGAAAATAATAAAAATAAAAGGAAAAAGGAAGAATAATTAGAAAAAAACACAAAAAGTATAAATATCATAAAAAAATGAGAGAAATTGAAGAAAAAATAAGAATAAATTAGATAAAATAAAGTTGAAAAAAACTAAAAAAGGAGTATAATAATATAGGTCAAAGAAAGTCAAAGTCAAAAAGAAAGGGATAAAACTAATGAGAATATCAGATATTATAGAAGAATTTATAAAAGATTTATTTGATGGTGATAATCAATTAGTAGAAATACAGAGAAATGAACTAGCAGAACAATTTAATTGTGTACCATCACAAATTAATTATGTTATATCAACAAGATTTAAGCCATCTCAAGGATATTATGTAGAAAGTAAAAGAGGTGGAGGAGGTCATATAACAATTAAAAAAGTGAACAATACAAAGTCAGATTATTTTATGCACATTATAAAACATATTGGAGAAGAAATGACCTCTAAGGATGTGGATATATTAATTAGTGACTTTCTCACATATGATTTAATAACCAAAGAAGAAGCAAAGCTTTTAAAAGTAGCAACAAGTGATAATGTATTACTATTAGCAAAAGATATAAAAGACAAATTAAGAGCCAAAATATTTAAAAATATGTTATTAAATATAGAATAAGGAGGATTTATTATGTTATGTGATAATTGTAGAAAAAGAGAGGCAAATGTAAGATATTCAGAAAATATAAATGGGGTAAAAAGAGAATTGAACTTATGTGAAGAATGTAGCAAAAAATTAGGAATTCATGAAATGTCATTAGATTTACCAATTAATTTTTCAAGTTTTTTCGAAGACTTTATAGAAGATTTTTCAAAGGCAGAATTTATGCCAATGTTTAATGAATTAAAAAAATTAAAATGTGATAATTGTGGATATATATTTGAAGATATAGCAAATACTGGAAGAGTAGGATGTGCAAACTGTTATGATGTTTTTCAGGATAGACTAGATTCTATTATTAGAAGAATCCAAAGTAGTAATCATCATGTAGGAAGATTAGGAAAAAGTATTGATAAGAAAATAGAGGAAAAACAAGAAAGAAAAGAACATAATGTACAAAACAAAAAAGAAATAACTTTAGAAGAAAAATTAGAAGTTTTAAAAGAAGAATTGAAAAAAGCAATTAAAGAAGAACGTTATGAAGATGCAGCAAAATTAAGAGATGAAATTAATAATTTAGAAGAAAATAATTAATTTAAATTTTATACAATATTATAAACATGATTTAATATTAAATATTAACAAAAATTAAAAAGAAAGGAAAAAGAAAATGAATTGGTATTTACAAAGTGGAAAAGAATCAGATATAGCAATTAATACAAGAATACGACTTTCAAGAAACTTGCAAGGGTATAATTTTCATTTAAGTTCAAAGCAATTAAGAGAATTAGAAAATAAAATAAAAGATAATGTATATCAAATAGCTTATGGATTAAGATTTTTAAAATTAGAAGATATGGATGATATTACAAAACTAAGTTTAGTGGAAAAGGGACTAATTAATTATAATTTTGCTTTTAAATCAAATAATATAGGTGCTATTCTGGTAAATGATGAAGAAAATATTTGTATTATGATTGGTGAAGATGACCATCTAAAAATACAAGTATTTAGTAGTGGTTTGGAATTAGAAAATACATTAAATCTAGCTATTGAAATTGATAAAAAAATAGAAGAGATATTTGGTTATTGTGTAAGCAAACAATATGGATATTTAACTGCTTGTCCTAATAATATTGGAACAGGCCTAAAAGTTTCTGTAAAATTACATTTGCCTGCTTTAGCAAAAACTAGAAATACTGAAAAAGTATTAGAAGCAATTAATAATTTTGGCATTCATATTAAAGGTGTATATGATGAAAATGGACATATTATAGGAGATATGTATGAAATAACTAATAAAAAAACATTAGGAATTACAGAAAATGAAATTATACAAAATATTAAAATTATTGTAGAAAAAATTATAAAACAAGAAAGAACAGCTAGAAGATTTTTAGCAAATGAAGGAATTGAGATTCAAGATTTAATATATAGAAATTATGGAATTTTAACAAATTGTAGAAAAATTACGATGGAAGAAGCACAAAATTTACTATCTACTGTAAAATTAGGAGTAGATTTAGGAATGGTTAAAGAACTATCTGACTTACAAATTCAAAAATTATATTTATACATTCAACCAGGTAATTTGCAAAAATATTTTGGAAAACAATATGAAAAGTTAGATAGAGAAATGAAAAGAGCAGAGATAATTAAACAAGTGATAAAACAATAGATATAAATAATGTTATGTTAAATGTTTACTTTAAAAGAAATATAAAAAATGTGAATTTTAATAATATTATTCAATAAATAAAAATCCAAAAGGAGAGAAGAAAGGTAGGGTAATTTATATGACATATAATTTTACAAGTAGAGCGAAAAAAGCTATAGAAATTGCAAATGATGTGGCAATGGAATTAGGGCACAGATATATTGGAACAGAGCATTTACTATATGGTTTAGCAAAAGAAGGTAGTGGAGTAGCATCTAAAGTATTAGAAAATCAAGAGATTACATCAGAAAATATTATAGATATAACAATTGAATTAGTTGGAAAAGATGAAACTATTGATGGAACATTAGGATTTACTCCAAGGACAAAAAGAGTTATTGAAAACGCATTTATTGAGGCGAGGAAATTAGGATACAATTATATAGGAACAGAACATCTTTTAATTGGATTATTAAGAGAAGGAGATAGTGTAGCAACAAGAATTTTGATTGAATTAAATATCAATATTCCAAAATTATATGGTGAAATAATAAAAGTGATTAATGAGGGTGAAGACTTGGCAGGGGAAAGTAATTCTAAAAATGAAAAAAGAAAATCAGGAAGTTATAACCAAACACCAACATTAAATCAATTTGGAGAAGATTTAATCGAAAAAGCAAAAGATGGAAAACTAGACCCAATTATTGGAAGAAAAGAAGAAATTGAAAGAGTTATCCAAATTTTATCAAGAAGAATGAAAAATAATCCATGTTTAATTGGTGAGCCAGGAGTTGGTAAAACAGCAGTTGTAGAGGGATTAGCACAAAAAATTGTATCAGGAGATGTTCCAGAAATTCTAAAAGATAAAAGAGTTGTAACAGTAGATATTTCTAGTATGGTTGCTGGTGCAAAATACAGAGGAGATTTTGAAGAAAGAATAAAAAAAGCATTAAATGAAGTTAAAAAGGCAGGAGATGTTATTCTATTTATTGATGAAATTCATACAATTGTTGGTGCAGGCTCAGCAGAAGGAGCAATTGATGCAGCTAATATTTTAAAACCATTATTAGCAAGAGGAGAAATTCAATTAGTTGGTGCAACAACTTTGAATGAATATAGAAAATTTATTGAAAAAGATTCAGCATTAGAAAGAAGATTTAGTCCAGTAACAGTAAAAGAGCCATCAGAAAAAGATACAATTACTATTTTAAAAGGTATTAAAGATAAATATGAAGCACATCATAATGTAAAAATAACAGATGAAGCAATTGATTCAGCAGTCCAATTATCAGTTAGATATATTAATGATAGATTTTTACCAGATAAGGCAATTGACTTAATTGATGAAGCAGCATCAAGAGCAAGATTAAAAACATATACAGAGCCAGATTCTTTAAAGGAACTTGAAGAAGAACTTGCAAATGTAAGAAAAGATAAAGAAGAAGCTATAAAAATCCAAAAATTTGAAAAAGCAGCATCTTTAAGAGATAAAGAAAAAGAATTAAAGGCGAAATATGAAAAAGAACAAAATAAATGGAAAAATAAAAACAATAAATTAGTAACAGATATTACTGAAGAAAATATTGCAGAAGTTATTGCAAATTGGACAGGGATACCAGCTAAAAAGATTACAGAAGACGAAAATGAAAGACTAAAACATTTAGAGAAAAATTTGCATGAAAGAGTGATTGGTCAAAATGAAGCAGTTCAAGCAGTTGCAAAAGCAATTAGAAGAGGAAGAGTAGGTTTAAAAGACCCTAAAAGACCAATTGGTTCATTCCTATTTTTGGGTCCAACAGGTGTAGGAAAAACAGAATTATCAAAAGCATTGGCAGAATGTTTATTTGGTGATGAAAATGCCATGATAAGAATAGATATGTCTGAATATATGGAGCCACATTCTGTATCTAAGTTAATTGGTTCACCTCCAGGATATGTAGGATTTGATGAAGGTGGGCAATTAACAGAAAAAATAAGAAGAAAACCTTATTCTGTTATTTTATTTGATGAAATTGAAAAAGCACATCCAGATGTTATGAATATGTTACTTCAAATATTAGAAGATGGTAGATTGACAGATAGTCAAGGAAGAACAGTTAATTTTAAAAATACAGTTATTATCATGACTTCAAATATAGGAGCAAGATTAATTACAGACAAAAAATCTTTAGGCTTTTCAAATACTAAAAATACAGAAGACACACAAAAAGAATATGAAGAAACTAAAAAAGAGGTTATGGAAGCTCTAAAAAAAGAATTAAGACCAGAATTTATTAATCGTATTGATGAAATTATTGTATTCCATAAATTGACAGATAAAGAAATTGATAAGATTATTGATATAATGTTAAAAGAAGTGGTTGATAGGTTAAAAGAACAAAAAATAGAAATCGAATTAGAGCCATCTGTTAAAAAGTTGATTGCTAGTAAAGGAATTGATAAAAATTTTGGTGCAAGACCTTTAAGAAGAACTATTCAAAGTGTATTAGAAGATAGTTTAGCAGAGGAAATATTAGATGGGAATTTGAAAAAGAATAAAGTTAATAAAATTGGTATTAAAGATGAGAAAGTAGTAATAGAGAAATAAGGAAAAATTAAAGGGAAAAATCAAAAGAGCCGTTAGGCTCTTTTGATTGACAACACTAACAGGGATTTCCCTGTAGTATTGTCTAAATTGTGCTTCCCACCTTTAGGGCAGTGGAGAAGCCTAATAAGACTTCTCCTCCTACTAAAGGAGAGCACTAAATACCATTCCTCATCATGAAGATGAGGATGGCATTTTATCCCACTCTCTACTCCTATTAGGAGTAGAGAGAATGTATACCGTCGGAAAAGCAGGGAACTGCTTTTCCTGACGGTACCGTAAAAGAGAGGATTTTTTTTCATAAAATCCCTCCTTTCTTTGAAAGTGCCATTACTGGCACAACACACCTATTGCTATTTGCAATAGGCTCAGTTACAAAAGATACTTTAATTATAACATAAAATTAACATAAATGCAAAAAAAACAGGCAGATGCTCTTTGCCAAAAGACTATTGAAGCTTAAAATTATATATAAGTAATATAAAAAATAATAACTGATATAAAAGAGTAGATAATTAATAAAGTTTGAAAAGTAGTAATATATTGAAAAATGAGAGAATACAATAAATGTGTGAACTTTATGTGAAAAATGAAAAAATACTATTGACATTTGGCAAAAATGGGTATACATTATTAGCAGTCACAAAGATAGAGTGCTAAAAATAAAGGAGGTAATTTAAATGATTAAACCATTAGGAAGTAGAGTATTAATAAAAATGAAAGAAGGCGAAGAAACAACAAAAAGTGGAATTATACTAGCTCAGGCTGCTCAAGAAAAGCCACAAATAGCAGAAGTAGTAGAAGTAGGGCCTGGAGAAATGATAGATGGAAAATTAGAAGCAATGCTAGTAAAAAAAGGTGATAATGTTATTGTTAGTAAATATTCTGGAACAGAAGTTAAATATGAAGGAACAGATTACATTATTGTAAAACAAGATGACATATTAGCAATAGTAGACTAAGAAATATTGATAAAAGTTGTTCAAAAATGGTTTAGGGCAACTTTACAAAAAATTAATATACGTAAATATAAGAAAGGAATGATTTAAATGGCAAAAGTAATTAGATTTGGAGAAGATGCAAGAAAATCTTTATTAGAAGGAGTTAATAAATTAGCAGATACTGTTAAAGTTACATTAGGACCAAAAGGAAGAAATGTTGTTTTAGATAAAAGTTTTGGAGCACCACTTATTACAAATGATGGTGTAACAATTGCTAAAGAAATTGAGCTAGAAGATAAATTTGAAAATATGGGTGCAAGATTAGTTAAAGAAGTTTCAACAAAAACAAATGATGTTGCAGGTGATGGAACAACAACAGCTACAGTTTTAGCACAAAGCATGATTAAAGAAGGAGTTAAAAATGTAGCAGCAGGTGCAGACCCAATGGCAATTAAAAGAGGTATGGATAAAGCTGTAAATACTGCAGTAGAAGGATTAAAAGAAATAAGTTCAGAAGTTAATGGTAAAGATGATATTGCAAGAGTTGCAAGTATTTCTGCAAATAATGAAGAAATTGGAAGTTTAATTGCAGAAGCAATGGAAAAAGTTTCAAAAGATGGTGTTATTACAATTGAAGAATCAAAAACTTCAAATACAGAATTAAATGTTGTAGAAGGAATGCAATTTGATAAAGGATATTTATCACCATATATGGTAACAGATACAGAAAAAATGGAAGCTATTTTAGATAATCCATATATTTTATTAACAGATAAAAAAATAAGCAATATTCAAGAAATTTTACCATTATTAGAAAGCCTAATGCAAGAATCAGGAAAACTATTAATTATATGTGATGATATGGAAGGAGAAGCATTATCAACTTTAATTTTAAATAAATTAAGAGGTGTATTAAATGTTGTAGCTGTTAAAGCTCCTGGATTTGGAGATAAAAGAAAAGAAATGTTACAAGATATTGCTACATTAACAGGTGCAGAAGTAATTACATCTGATTTAGGATTAGAATTAAAAGATACAACAATTAGTCAATTAGGTCATGCAAAACAAATAAAAGTACAAAAAGAAAATACAATAATTGTTGATGGTGCAGGAGATAAACAACAAATTGCAGATAGAGTTGCTCAAATAAAAGCACAAATAAATGAAACAAAGAGTGAATATGATAAAGAACAATTACAAGAAAGATTAGCTAAAATTGCTGGAGGTGTAGCTGTTATTGGAGTTGGAGCTGCAACAGAAGTAGAAATGAAAGACAAAAAATTAAGAATAGAAGATGCATTATCTGCAACAAAAGCAGCAGTAGAAGAAGGTATTGTAGCTGGTGGAGGAACAGCTTTAGTAAATGTTATTCCAAATGTTGAAAAATTAATAGATACATTAGAAGGTGGAGAACAATTAGGAGCTAAAATTGTATTAAAAGCATTGGAAGAACCAGTAAGACAAATTGCAATTAATGCAGGATTAGAGCCAGCAGTTATTGTTAATAAAGTAAAAAGTGAAAAAGTAGGAGTTGGATTTGATGCAGCAAAAGAAGAATATGTAGATATGAAAAAATCAGGAATTGTAGACCCTACAAAAGTTACAAGAAGTGCTTTACAAAATGCATCATCAATTGCTTCAATGGTATTAACAACAGAAAGTTTAGTAACAGATGCACCAGAAAAGAAAGAATGCAACTGTGGAGGACATGAAGGAATGCCAGTAGGAATGGATGGAATGTATTAGTTATAACACATAAAATGAACAGTATTGATAAAAGATAGGGATATCCTAATGATATTATAATACTGTAAACTTAAGACCTTATATATAATTTTTTTCACACTTTGTGTGTCGCAACCAAAAATTTAAAATTTTTGTAGGTTGCTCCAATCGCACTCGCTAATGCTCGTTTGGTCGCTTACGCAGTGTTTCAAAAATTATATATAAGGTCTTAAGTTGACTTTATATATAATTTATAATCTATTTTTCGTATATAACAAAGTTAGTGTAATGGCAATGATTGTAAAATTGCATCATATTGATTATCATAATATTTCTTTCTTCTACCACATTCATTGAAACCAAATTTTTGATATAAAGATATAGCAGAGAAATTTTCTTCATTAACTTCAAGATTTATATTCTTAATATCTTTTTCTTTACAAATATTAAAAATATAATCTAGTAATAAAGAAGCAATTCCCTGTCTCCTAAAATCCTTTTTTACAGCAATATTCATAATATCTGCTTCATCTAATACAATTTTTATCCCAGCAAAACCAACAAGTTGATTTTCATATTTCGCACATATAAAATGGGAAGTTTCACTTGTTAGTTCATCTCTCAAAATATCTACATTCCAAAAATCATCAAATTGATTTAGTTCTAAATTTTCTAAATCAGAAACATTCATGTTTTCAATAACAATCATTTTTGTTTCTAACTGTCTTTGTGCTTGAGGCTTCTTTAGATAAAGGGGAATAAGATTTTTATCTGCACCAAATTGTGTATATTTATTAACTCCAGCAATTCCTAAAGAATAAACATCAATATAATCCAAGTTTTCATTATTAGATAAAATAAAATTAGATGAAGATAGTTTGATTTTATCCTTATATATTTTACAACCATCTCCAACAAAAGTAATTATTGAATTTGAATATTTATAATTTAAAAAAGTCAAACAATTTTCAACACTATCTGCTTTAGGGCTTTCCAATAAAGTATAATTATTATTTTCTAATTTATATAAAGCATAATAACAATTATCATTTTTACAATCAAGTATACTACAAATAATGCTATCATTTTTTAAGGAATAAGCTAATGCTTCAAGAGAAGAAATACCAATTGAAGGTATTTCTAAGCTATCTGAAAAAGCTTTAACAGTTGAAATTCCAATACGAATACCAGTAAAAGAACCTGGACCAATATCACAAACCAATAAATCTATTTGAGGTAAAATTAAATTGGCCTCTTTTAATAGTTGTTTTATTAAAGGCATTAAAGTCTCTGAGTGTGTCAATCCATTATTTAATTCTATTTTTTTTACTAAATTACTATCTTCTAATATTGCAACACTACATATTTTGCTAGAAGTTTCAATACTTAATACTTTCAATGTAACCCTCCAATTTACTTAATAATTCATCATATTTTTCACCATAAGAAGTTATATTTAAAATTCTAATATTTTCATCAGCATCATTTCTTTCAAATTTAATATGTATATAATCTTTAGGAAGAGCATCTTGAATAATTTCACCCCATTCAATTATGCAAATTCCATTATCAAAATATTCTTCTCCACCAATAGCATAAAATTCAGAAGAATCTTCTAAACGATATACATCAAAATGAAAAATTTTAATATTTTCTTTTATATATTCATTAACAATTGTAAATGTAGGACTAGATATTTCATTTTCTAATTCGTAATAGGTTAAAATACCTTCTGTTAATTTCGTTTTTCCAGACCCTAATTTTCCTGTTAAAACAATAGTATCACCTTTTTTTAACAAATCAGCTAATGTTTTTCCAAAATCTAATGTTTCTTTTTCATTATGGGATATTAATTTTAAATGTTTCATAATAAATATTATTCCTTTCTTTTTTGTTTAAGGAAACACATATAGTAATAAATTTACATTTTCAAATAACATTATAGTATATATTTATGAAAAATACAAATAAAATACTGGGAATTTTATTACATTTCTATTACATTTTAAAAAAATGTTGAAAAAAGTCTATGGTTAATATATAATAAAATTGTATAAAATTTGAACATAGGAGGAAGCATATGGATACATTTGCTAATTACATTTTAGATGAACAGGATATAGCTTCTAAGATGGAAATTACATACTATTTATCAAAAAAAACTAGAATATTTTTCGATAAATCTGTTATCTTAAAAACAGAAATTGCAAGAATGTTTGTAGATTATATGAAAATAAATGTTGATAAAAACTTAATTATAACTGCCTGTCTATTATGTAATTGTAAAAGAGTAGACAATGCACAAGATATACAAAAGATTCATACATATGCCAAAGATGGAGCAAACTATTTATTAACATTAGGATTTGATAAAAGGTTTTGTAAAATATGTGAAGAAGTTAATCGATATAGTAATAGTAATCCAAGAGAAGCAGAAAGTGACATTATAGAATTAGTAGACCATTTTGGTGGAATGCTATTATGTAGAGCAGAAAGAATCGGATTCCAGCCTGATGAAGCAATGGTATTATTAGAACATAGAAACTTAAAAGGAAAATATAATAGATTTTTGCATACATTTGGAGAATTTGTTAAAATGATGGAAGAAATAAACTTAAGTGAGTTAACTTCGATGAAATCATTAAGAAGATTAGTAAAAATACATAATGAATCAGAAAATATAAAAACATTTATAAAAAAAGTATGTTATGAATATGAGCCTAAAATAGATAAAGCTTTAGAAATTTATAGAAAAGAAATAAAAAATGAGATGTTTAAGGATGTTAATAGACCACTATTTAGTGAAGAAACAACAAGAAAAATATTAGGACAGATAGAAAAAGAAAATATGCAAAATGAAACTTAAAAAAGGGAATTTTGGGGACAAACTCATTTTCCCTTTTTGTGTGATATTAAAAATTAAATAAAAAAGGAAAGAGGTATAAAAATGTACGAAATATTTGCAGATTTACATGTACACATAGGAAGAAGTGAAAATGGAAAACCAATTAAAATAACAGCAGCAAGAACTTTGAATTTTGCTAACATTGCAAAAGAATGTGCAGAAAGAAAAGGAATTAATGTTGTAGGGATTATTGATTGTGCATCACCATATGTAATAGAAGATATAGAAAAATTCTTAAAAACAGGAGATGCTTATGAACTAAAAGATGGAGGAATTATATATAAAGATAAAGTCTGCATTCTTTTAGGAAGTGAAGTAGAAACTTCAGAAGAAGGAAGAAATGGAAAAAAAGGCTCAGCACATAATATTTGTTTCTTTCCACATTTAACAGATATCAAAGGATTTTCAAAAGAACTAAGTCAACATTTAAAAAATATTACATTAAGTACTCAAAGAGCAGATTTATCAGGATATGACTTAATTGATATTGTAGAAAGATACAATGGAATTTTAATACCAGCACATATATTTACACCACATAAAAGCTATTATGGAAATTGTGTAGATAGATTAAAATATGTTTTTAAAGAAAAATATGAAAAAATATTTGCAATAGAATTGGGATTAAGTTCAGACACTTATTTAGCAGATATGATTTCTGAATTAGAGAATAAGACTTTTGTCACAAATTCAGATGCACATTCCTTACCTAAAATAGCTAGAGAATACAACAAAATGCAAGTAGAAGATATCTCTTTTAAAGAGATTGTAAAAGCATTAAAAAATGAAGATGGAAGGAAAGTAGTTGCAAATTATGGACTAGACCCAAAACTCGGAAAATATCATAGAACTTATTGTGATGATTGTGAAAAAGCAATAGAAACGAAAGAGCCTGTAGAAATATGCCCAAATTGTGGTGGTAAAAATGTAACTTTTGGTGTTTTTGATAGAATTGAATTAATTTGTGATAAACAAAATTCTAAAAGCCCAAAAAACAGACCACCATATATATATCAAATTCCATTAGGATTTGTTCCTGGAGTAGGTGGAAAAACAATCACAAAATTATTAGATTCTTTTGATACAGAGATGAATATTCTTCATAAATTATCAAAAGATGATATAGAAGCAGTTGTAGGAGAAAAAATTGCAAATACGATTGAAAGAGCAAGAAATGGAGAATGTAAAGTACAATCTGGTGGAGGCGGAAATTACGGAAAAATTGTCTAAAATATAATTAAAAAAAGTATTTTTGTATAATATTTTTATGAGAAAAAATAGTTCTATAAATCTTCTTATCGAATACATATTATGTATAAACGATAAGGAGATTAATTTTTTTATGAAAGAAAAGAAACAACTTAGAGTATTTAAAATAATAAAAGAACATGTGATAAATAATAAAAAAGAATATGCTATCATTTTTTTAATATTTGTTATTGGTATATTTAGTGGTGTTTTTTTTGTAAATCATTTGCAAGAAACACCTAAGACAGAAATAACAAATTATTTGAATCAATTTATAGAAAAGTTTAAAGAATTAGAAAACATAAACCGAATAGAATTATTAAAAAATTCTGTAGTACAAAATATAGGATTGGCAATTATTATCTGGTTTTTTGGAACAACAGTTATTGGGATACCAATAGTATTTGCAATCATTTTATATAGAGGATTTTGCTTAGGTTATACAATTTCACTATGTATTACAATTATGGGGTTAGGAAAAGGAATTAGCTTTATATTGATAATATTGTTATTACAAAATATTTTATTAATTCCTGCAATTTTAGCATTAGCAGTAAGTGGAATAAAGTTATACAAATCTATTATGAAAGATAAGACAAAAGAAAATATAAAAATAGAGATATTAAGACATACTATATTTTCTACAATTATGTTGATAGTATTGATAATAGCATCTACAATAGAAATATTTATTTCTACAAATTTGCTAAAAGTAGTTATTAAATATTTTTAGGAAATATTGAAAAATGTATTTACTTTTTTTTAATAGTTTGATATAACATATATAGTTATGTAAATATAATTCAAAATATTTAGAGGTAGGGGAAAAAATGGAGAGACAATTAAAATTCTTTTTTAACTTTTTAGAGAATGATAAGAAATTATCAGACAACACATTACAATCATACAAAAGAGATTTAAAGCAATTTAGAAAATATTTAGAAGAAAAAGAAATTCACTATAATAGAGTAAAAGAAGAAGATATGCAAAATTACATTGATATCCTACAAGAACAAGGAAAAAAAGCATCAAGTATTTCTAGATGTATTGCATCAATTCGTTCTTTTTATCAATTTGTATTAAAAAATAAAAAGATAAAAGTAGATCCAACTGCTAATATTCAATCTCCAAAAATAGAAAAAAGAATACCAAATGTATTGACAGCAAAAGAAGTAGATTTATTATTAAAGCAACCAGATAATGTTGACTTAAAAGGTGTTAGAGATAAAGCAATGTTAGAATTTGCTTATGCTACAGGGATGAGAGTAACTGAAATTATTTCTTTAAATATAGAGGATGTTAATTTAGAAGAAGCATATGTTATTTGTAAAACTGGAAACAAGCAAAGAATAATTCCATTAGGCTCAATGTCATTAAAAGCTTTAAAAGAATATATTGAAGAGGCAAGGGGAATTCTAATAAAAAATGAAGATGAAGAAGCATTATTTGTCAATATAAATGGTGGAAGATTGACAAGACAAGGATTTTGGAAAATTATTAAATTTTATAAAGAGCAAGCACGTATTACAAAAGAAATTACACCACATATATTAAGACATTCATTTGCAACACATTTACTACAAAATGGTGCAGATTTAAGAGCTATTCAAACAATGCTTGGACATTCAGATATATCTTCTACACAAGTATATATGCAATTTCAAGATGAAGGACTAAAAGATATTTATAGAAAAGCACATCCAAGAGCATAGTCAAAAAATCAACAGCTATTACAAATATAGCTGTTTTTGTTGTATATAAAATCAATTTTCTATAAAACAAAAATACATTCCACCAAAATTCTTTTAAAATTTTTGTGGTAGAACAAAGACAAGACATATAAATCTAAAAGGTCAAATAATTTCAAAGATGTAGTAATAATGGAAGCAAGAAAGGAATGATATAAAAAATGAAAAAAACAATAATAACAAGAGTCATTGTAGGTGTTATGGCGATATGTCTTAATATTTTAGTATTAACAATAGCGTATTTTTTAAACACAGATATAGAGACAATAAAACCAAGTCAAACTATAGAAGAATGTAATATAGAGCTATATAAATATATGGAAAGAAATGTATTTACAATTAGCAAAAAGAATATAGAAGAAAATAAAAGTGAAAAATATATAATATATTTTCATGGTGGGTCTTATGTAGGAGAAGCTACACAAAATCATTGGATATTTTTAGAAAACATTGTGAAAGATACAGGATATACTGTTATTATGCCAGATTACCCATTAACACCAAAATACAATTATAAAGATGTATACAAAATGGTAGAGCCATTATACAAAGAAATAGTAGAAAAAATAGGAAGTGAAAATTTAATTTTAATGGGAGACTCAGCAGGTGGAGGATTAGCACTTGGGTTATATGAAAAAATGGCAGAAGAAATAGTAGAGCTTCCTGTAAAAACAATTTTAATTTCTCCATGGTTAGATATTAGATTAAAAAATGAAAAAATACAAGAAATAGAAAAAAGGGATACAATTTTAAATAAAGAAGCATTGAGATTAGCAGGTATCGCATATGCAGGAAATGATGGAATTAATAGTTATTGTGTAAACCCTATTGATGGTGTTGTTTCTACATTACAAAATATAAAAATATTTATTGGAACAGAAGATATATTAAATCCAGATTGTCATTTGTTAAAAGAAAAAACAGAGCTTGTAAATGGTGATGTGGAAATCAAAGAATATAAAAATGCAAAACATATTTGGGTTATAGAACACAATTCAGAAGAAGAAATCACAAAACAAGCATATAATGATATCATAGAAGAATTAAAAAAATAGTTAGGAGAAAATGATGAGTGATAAAAAAGAAAAATCATATTGGAGAAAATTAGATAACTCTGCTAAAATATTTCCAATATCTTCTGGAAAAAAATATAGTACAGTTTTTAGATTATCTGTTATTTTAAAAGAAAGCATACAACCAGATATATTAAAAATAGCAGTGGAGAAGGCTTTAGAAGAATACGAATTTTTTAGAGTTCGACTTAAGAACGGATTTTTTTGGAATTATCTAGAATATAACCCTAAAAAACCAATTATAGAACAAGAAAAAGAATATCCTTGTAAATATATAGACCCAAAAGGGAATAATCAATACTTATTTAAAGTTACATATTTTGATAGAAAAATAAATATTGATATATTTCATTCCTTAACAGATGGAAATAGTGGAATCATGTTTTTTAAAGAAATTATTTATAACTATATAGAACTTTCACATAAAGAAGAATTTAAAGAAGAATTAAGGAACAAAAGAAAATTTGATTTGTCAATAGAAGATAGTTATATAAAAAATTATAATAAAAAATCTGATGGAAATAAATCATCTAAAAAAGCATATAAATTAGCAGGAAAAAAAATAAAATTAGGTGCTATTTCAGCTATACATGAAATAATAGATTTACAAGAATTAAAAAAAGAAGCTAAAAGTAAAGAAGCAACAATTACACAATATTTAACAGCTGTTTTAATATATTCTATTTATAAAGCAAATTATTTAAAAAATAAAGGAAAAAAACCAATAAAAGTATGCATACCAGTAAATTTAAAGAAATATTTTTCTTCTAATACAATTTCCAATTTCTTTTCATATATAACAGTAGAAACTCATATGCAAAAAGATAATTTAGATACATTTGATAAAATATTAACATTTGTAAAAAAAGATTTTGAAAGAAAATTAACATCAGAAGAAATTCAAAAAACAATGTCTGGAAATGTAAAATTAGGTACAAATTTATTTGTAAAAATAGTACCATTAGTATTAAAAAAGCCAATTATAAGACTAATCTATTTAGAAATTAGAAAATATACAACAACGACATTTTCAAATATTGGAAGGATTGGTATTATTGGTAAATATCAAAAATATATTGAAGAGTTTTTAATGTTAATTGCACCTGAACCAGTAGAAAAAATTAAATGTTCAGCATGTTCATTTGAAAATCATATTGTATTTACTTTTACATCTATTTTAGATGATTGTAGCATAGAAAAAGCTTTTTATCAGTTTTTAACAGAAAAAAATATCTCTGTTAAAATAGAAAGTAATGAAATTTTAGATATTTAAAATTGTGAAAAAATTATAATATAAAAAAAAGAATAAGAAAGGAATTATATATGTTATATCCTAAGAAATTAAGTAGTAAAAAAAGTAATTTATTAATAAAAATATTATTAGCAGTTTCATTGATTATCGCTATTATATTAACAATTATTAATAAATTAACCACACCTGAAATTCATTGGTCAGCACTTGCTAACAGTGGAATTATATATGTTTGGATAATTGTAAAATATTCCATAAATAAAAGAACTAATATTGCAGGTCATGTTATGATACAAGCAATTGCTATTTCATTTTTAACAACATATATAGATTATAATTTGGGATTTAAAGGATGGTCTTTAGAAATTTCAATCCCTATTATTATAATAATAGCAAATGTAACAATGTTAATATTAACTATTGTTAGTCATAAAAAATATGTAAGATATGCTATATATCAATTATTTATTTGTATTTATAGTTTTCTACCAATTTATTTTGTGCAAGAAGAATTAATTGGTAACTATATTTTGAGTTATGTTGCTATCGCAATTTGTATTATGAATTTTATATTAACTATTGCTCTTTCAGCAAGAGATTTAAAAGAAGCAATTATTAGGCAATTTCATATGTAAAGGGGGATATAAATTAAAAATATGATTATTTACTTGATAGGAATTAATATAATTGGTTTTCTAATTATGTTCATAGATAAGCAAAAAGCAAAAAAAGGAGCTTGGAGAATTCCAGAAAAAACCTTGTTTTTTATAACTGCATTAGGTGGTGGAATAGGAACAATTAGTGGAATGTACATTTTTCGACATAAAACACAAAAGTTGCAATTTGTAGTAGGCTTGCCATTTATAACTATTTTAGAAATTATATTAGCAATTTATTGGACTTTTTTCTAAATACATATTACTTGTATAGATTTAGTACAATAATAAAAAATGACTTGTGGATATACTAAGATATTGAAATATTTTAGAATTCACAAGTTATTTTTGTTGTATAGGATTTTCTATATAACAAAAATATATTCCACTGGTTATAAAAGAATATATTTTAATATTTTTAGTACACATAATTAGGAAAATAAATTAATAAAAAATAGCAAAAAAAATAAAGCAAAAAAAGAATGTGAACAACTTAAGAATGAAAAAACAGTATTTTCAATTATTCACAAAGTTATCCACAGTATCCACAGATGGTAAAAGTGGATAAATATTACAAAAAAAGAGTTAAATAGATATACATAAAACATAAAAATATATCAATTTGTCATTAATATGAAAAAAGAATGTAATAAAAAAATGCGAAAAATGATGAATATATAAGAAATTTTGATAAAAATATGGAAAAATATCTTATTTTGAATTATAAGACAAATATGTTTGAAATAAATATGTAATAATAATGTCATTAGAAAAAAGTAAAATATTATATTAATATGTAGAATTATGCAAAAAAAGGATTGTGGATAAAAAAGAAATATGTGAATAAATTAATATATTTAGAAACAAAAAGCATATATTAGAATATAATGTATATATAAATACATTTTGGTAAAAGGTTAAGAAATAATTACGATTTCGACCAGTTTGTGTCTTGTGAAAGGAATGAGATTAAATATGATAAATAAAATAAAAAAAATCTTGAAAAATAAATGGTATAGAGAAATAGAAGATAAAGATATAACAATAAATGAATTGAAACAACTGCAAAAAGATGGGGCAATTGTTATAGATGTAAGAAGTCCACAAGAGTATAGAGAAGGACATATAGATGGTTCTATTTCTATTCCAGAATATGAGATAAAAAAAGAAATAGAAAATATAGTATTAGATAAAAATAAAATAATAGTTGTTTATTGTAGTTCAGGAGGAAGAAGTAAAAAAGCACAGAAAATATTAAAAAGATTAGGATATCTAAATGTATATAATTTATATGAAGGATATCTAATAAGTTAATTTGAAGAATAAAAAAACAAACTATTGAGGTTTTTGCTAATTTATGTTAGAATGACAATTATCAAAGTATAGATGGAGGAAGGTTGAAGAATAATTACAATATCAACCAGTTTGTGCCTTGTGAAAGGAATGAGATTAAAAATGAATAGCAGACAAGAAAATATAAGAAATTTTAGTATTATTGCACATATAGACCATGGGAAATCTACATTAGCAGATAGATTAATTGAAATGACAGGTGTATTATCAAAAAGAGAAATGGAAAGCCAAGTGTTAGATAATATGGAAATCGAAAAAGAAAGAGGTATAACTATAAAGTCACAAGCAGTTAGGATGATTTATAAAGCAAAAGATGGACAAGAATATACCTTTAATTTAATTGATACACCTGGACATGTAGATTTTAATTATGAAGTATCTAGAAGTTTAGCAGCTTGTGATGGAGCAATTTTAGTTGTAGATAGTAGTCAAGGTGTAGAAGCACAAACACTAGCAAATGTATATTTAGCAATTGATAACAATTTAGAAATATTACCAGTATTAAATAAAATCGACTTACCAAATGCTAGAGTAGATGAAGTAAAACAAGAAATAGAAGATATTATTGGAATACTTGCAGAAGATGCACCATGTATTTCTGCAAAAACTGGACTAAATGTAGAAGAAGTATTAGAAAAAATTGTTACAGACTTACCAGCACCAAAAGGAGATGAAACTGCAAAAACAAAATGTTTAATTTTTGACTCTTATTATGATAATTATAAAGGTGCAGTAGCATATGTGAGAGTAATAGATGGAACAATAAAAGTCGGAGATGAAATTAAACTAATGGCAACAAACAAAGTATTTACTGTTGCAGAAGTAGGATATTTTATTCCAGGCTCTTATATGCCAGTATCAGAAATTAAAGCTGGAGAAGTAGGGTATATTTCGGCAAGTATTAAAAGTTTATCAGATATTCATGTAGGAGATACAATCACTTTAAAAGAAAACCCTGCCAATGAGCCTTTAAAAGGATATAAAAAAGTAACTCCTATGGTATATTGTGGACTATATCCAATAGATGGTAGCCAATATGAAGATTTAAAAGAAGCACTTGAAAAGTTAAAATTAAATGATTCAGCTTTAGAATTTGAACAAGAAACATCAGTAGCATTAGGATTTGGATTCCGTTGTGGATTTTTAGGATTATTACATTTAGAAATTATTGAAGAAAGAATTGATAGAGAATTTGATTTAGGATTGATTACAACTGCACCATCTGTTATATATAAAATATATAAAACAACAGGAGAAGTTATAGAACTTTATAATCCAGAAGATTTACCAACACCACAAGAAATATCTTATATAGAAGAGCCATATGTAACAGCTAATATACTAACACCAAAGGAATATGTAGGGAATATCATGGAATTGTGTCAAAGAAGAAGAGGTATTTATATAGATATGAAATATTTAGATGAAAATAGAGTTACATTAATATATGAAATACCATTAAATGAAATTATATATGACTTTTTTGACAACTTAAAATCAAAAACCAAAGGGTATGCCTCTTTAGACTATGAATTTAAAGAATATAGAAGGTCAGATTTAGTAAAATTAGATATCTATATAAATGGAGAACTAGTAGATGCTTTAAGTTTTATTGTTCACAAAGACAGTGCTTATGATAGAGGAAAGAAAATGGTGGAAAAATTAAAAACAGTTATTCCAAGAAAATTATTTAAAATTCCTATTCAAGCAGCAATAGGTGGAAAAATTATAGCAAGAGAAACTATATCTGCTATGAGGAAAGATGTTTTAGCAAAATGCTATGGTGGTGATATTACAAGGAAGAAAAAACTTTTAGAAAAACAAAAACGAGGAAAAAAGAAGATGCGTGAAATTGGAAATGTAGAAATTCCTCAAGAAGCATTTTTATCAGTATTAAAATTGGATGATGAATAAAAGGACAAAAATATATCACAAAATAAAATTTTTAAGTAAATGATTTTAGTAAATAGAAATAACAAAAAAGAGACATTTTATAAAGGAGAAAGTAAATAAATGAAAGAACAAAATGACAATCAGAAAATATTTGATGACCAAGTAGAAGGAAGAAATGCAGTTTTAGAATTATTAGAAAGTGGTAAAGATATTAATAAAATATTTATAACAAAAGGAGAAAAACATGGCTCTATCAATAAAATTATTGCAATGGCCAAAGAAAGAAAAGTAATACTTGTAGAAAAAGATAAAAGGCAAATGGAACAAATGGCACAAAATCAAAATTATCAAGGAGTTATTGCAATTGTGCCACCATTTGAATATTGTGAGATAGAAGACATTTTAGATAGAGCAAAAGAGCTAAACGAAGAACCATTTATATTAATATTAGATGGAATAGAAGACCCACATAATTTAGGCTCAATTATAAGAACAGCTGAAACAGCAGGAGTGCATGGAATTATTATTCCTAAAAGAAGAGCAGCATCAGTAAATAGCACAGTTAATAAAGTATCAGCAGGAGCAGTTCAATATATGAAAATTGCAAGAGTTACTAATATAACAGATTCTATACAAAAACTAAAAGAAAATGGTTTATGGATTTGTGGAACAGATATAAGTACAGATATGTATTATTACAATCAAGACTTAAAAGGACCTTTAGGAATAGTAATAGGAAATGAAGGTGCTGGAATGAGTGATAGAGTTAAAAAAAGTTGTGACTTTTTGGTAAAAATACCAATGAAAGGAAAGGTGACATCTTTAAATGCATCTGTTTCGGCAGGAATTGTTATATATGAAGCTATGAAACAAAGGATAAAGTAAGAGGAGGAAAACACAGATGATGCCAAGGAAAAAAAGAAGAGCAATACTAATATCACTAATAATGATTATTTTAATAATTATTATAATAGTAGGTATTACATTATATACCACAACAGATATATTTAAATCAAATGATATATTGTTTGAAAAATATGCAACACAATTATTAAATAATGTAGATAATATGTTTAATAAGGACCATATGTCTGAAATGGAAGAAATTTTGAATAACAATAAATTGACATCTGAAAAAACCACTATGATAAAATACAATAAAAAAGGCGATAATTCTAATCCTATAAATAACATTCAGATGAACATACTAGGTGAAGAAGAAAAAAACACAGGATATAATTATAAAGATATAACTGTAACACAAAATGATGAGACATTACTCGGAGCTGAATATATTGAACAAGGAAA
This sequence comes from uncultured Clostridium sp., assembly GCA_947364715.1. Lineage (GTDB taxonomy): Bacteria > Bacillota > Clostridia > TANB77 > CAG-508 > CAG-269. The sequence continues at coordinate 1,546 of CANAUI010000003.1, read as the reverse complement.
CAATGTTGGTGTTAGATTAAATGGAATTAAACAATATTTATCTACAAATATAAATAATGAAGAAAACAATGAGGTTTTATATAATATATATGAATTGATTCATACTGATATATTGGGATTGATTAGTTTTAATTCAGAAGAGTGGAATAAGTTAAAAGAAAAATATATAGGAATTGTGATACAAAATCTTAAAAATGCAAATTTTTCAAAACAAACAGAAATACCATTAGAAATTAACGGATTACAATATAATACAAATGTATATAGTGTAATGATAAAAAAAGAACAATTCAATAATATTTATATAAAATTATTAGAAGAATTAGAAAAAGATGAAACAATATTATCAAAAATGGAAAATATAGATTATAAAATTAATGAATTTTATAATTTGAAGCAAGATGAGAAAAAAATTAATATAAAACAGAATTTTATAGATAAAATAAATAAAACTATACAAAAAATACAAAATTCAAATATTGGAAATAATGAAAGAACAATAAGTGTTTTTGAAGCAAATGGTGTTGCAATTAGTTTATCTATTGATACAGAAGAAAAAATTACAAAACTGTATGTTATTAATAAAGAAGATAATAATTACATAAACTTATTAGGAGAAGAAAAGATTCAAGAAGAAGAAAAAGAAAATAGTTTTGACTTAAAAGTAGAAAAAATAAAACAAATAAATGATGAAAAAATTAACATTCAATATAATGTAGTAAAAGAAGATAAAGAAACAACAAATCAATTTAGTATTAGTAATAAAATGAAAAATGCTAATGTAGAAAATATTATCAATTTTGATAGAAGTGTAGAACAAAGCTCTATAGAAATTAAATCAGAAACTATTACTAAAATTGTCAATAATTTTGAAGATAAAACAGAACTAGTAGAAAATGAAAATAATATTATAATAGAAAAGTTAAATAATGAACAAAAAGAAAATGTAAAAAATAAAGTAAATACAAATATAACAAATCAGATAAATAAATTATTAGAAGTAATTTCTTTGGAAGATATCAATAAAATATTAATTGATTTAAATTTTATGGAAGAAGATTTAGAAGATTTATCTGGTGGAGGAAGTGTTACAGAATTAGAAAAGAATAGATTTAATTCAACTTTTGAACTTTTTGAAGGTGAACATATTACAAAAGAAAGAGTAAAAGAATTGATTAATATTGCCAAGGAAGATTTGAAAGATATTAGAATAACTAATTATAAAGAACAAAAAGAAGAAAAAATTCCTTTGGAATATAGATTGGTAATAGAAAAAGGTACAGATAGTACAGAACTGGCAGAAAGTGTCATAAAATATATAGAAGAAAAATATAAAAAAGAGTTTTCTGTTAAATTAGAATATGACGAAAAAACAGGTTTGGTTGCCAATATTTATATAACAGTTATGGAAAATTAAAATAGTTAAAAAAATATTAAAAGAAATTAATTCACAGATAATATCTATCATCTGTGAATTATAATTATAACTAGAAAATTTGAAAAAAGTATTGACATATATGAATAGAGATGTTAATATAATTCAAGC
>CANAUI010000002.1 GCA_947364715.1 uncultured Clostridium sp. | reverse complement strand
TGCCATTTTTCTGCTATTTTGGTTTTATTTTCTTTATAATTTCTTTCAAACTATATTCCTCCTAAAAATTACCATTTAAATAAAACCATATTTTTATTTATATATTTCGTCATTATTTTTGTTGTTTTTTATCTTTTCATATAATTTAATTTTTAATACTTCAAAAACATTATTTATATTTCTCTTCCTTGACAAAATATTACTATATATTAAACTTTCTTGTTTTGAGTCTATATTTAGAAAATTAATATATGGCTCAATTTTTTTCATATATTCTTCATTTGATATAGCATTTAACTCTCCAATAGCATCTCTTAATTCTTCTATAACAGATATATTAATATTTCCGTTTATAATATCATTAAAAATTTTTCCATATATTGGTGGTTTAGCTCCATATTTTTCATTAGGATTCTTTTCCATAAAAAAATCTATATCTTGTTCTTCTTCGTTCTCATTTCTAATATACTTAAAACTTTGCTCTTTATCTACCCCTCTTAAATTACCATTCACATCTACAATAAAATTTCTAAATGTTGAATCATAATTACATAAACAAAAATCAACAACATATTCTCTCATAAACTGTCTTATGATCTTTTCATCAACTTTACCATCTTTAAGAAAATAATCTGATATATTTTTCGTTTTAATTTCGTCTAGTTCTATTTTCGGTTGTATAGTTCCTTTTTTTCCATCAATCTTACAATGTTCACATTTGACTGATGTTTGTGGAGAAATACACTCTTGTAATTCGGATGCTAAAACTTGAACTTCTGCTCTATAGGGTTGATATATATCTGTATTTTTTCTATAAGCTGGTTTAAAAATATAATCCATTCCTAATTTATCCTTGCATAATAACATATCTCCTGTTCCACCAATATATAAACTGCCACAATTTCTATATTGAATTTCTCCTTGGGTTTTATAATTTGTTCTTCCGAATAAAGCATCTTCAAATATTTTTTTTACTATTCTGACAGAAAATAATCTTTCCTTTTTTGTAATTGTATTTTCTTCAAAAAACCTTTTTCTTACAGTACTTAATGTTTTTACAGCATTATTATTTATTAAGTTATCATACTTATAATTACTATTTAAAATAGCAAGTGCAAATTCTTGATTTACTTTTTTAGCGAAATCAATCAATAATTTATTTTGTGCTGTATTCGTTCTTAATAAATCTATATTTAAAGAATTTTCTTTATCAAATCTTGTCCTATCCAAAGCATCTGCATCTTTTAAGATTGATGATATTATTTTTATTCTTTCTAAATTTATTATTGAAACATTATAATTTTGACATAACTTTTTTAATTCAATAATATTTACTTTTCCTTTTTCTTCTTCTCGAATAGTATGATATTCAATTGCTATTTGTATTATTTTAATATCTTCTTTTGATATACTATTTATATTATTTTGTAAATATTTTCCTGCAATTTCAGCACTATTTTTCCCATGTTCACCATCTCTTCTATCTCTAGTTTTTCCTGAATCATGTAATGCTGCTGCCAAAAGCAATAATTTCAAATCCTTTTCACTTATCCCTTCATTCTGAGCAATAATTTGTGAAAAAAACATAACTCTTTGGATATGATATATGTTGTGTTGAAAACTTGAAGTAAAAAATTCATTTTTATATAAATCACTATTACTAATTTTATCCAAAATTCTTTGAAATGCACTACCATCCAAATCTACTTTCATATTTAGCTTTTTATTTTTTTCCTGTAAATCTGTATTTACAAAACTCATATTTATTACCTCATTAATGAATTTATTTTTTATCATTATATTTTACTAAATTAATTGCTGAATCTAATGTTTCAGTACAACATAATTTTCCTCGAACGTCTACATACAATAAATCACTAATTTTAGACAAACTTCTTGCTTGTTTAATATCATTTATAACAATTTCTTTCTTAAACTCCATTTCTTTGTCAATTATTCTAATATCATAACATTTCCTTTTTGACTTAAATATTAGATATTTAATATTTTTATTTTTTAATAATTCAACGACTTTTCTGTATGGTAATTCTTTATCAAATATAGCATAGTTTTCATTTGTTTCATTTGTTTTTTTAATAATTATTTCAATTGCTTCAACCTCGGCAATAGCATGTTTAATATATATATTCCAAAATTCATCTGCTAATTTTAAAGCACGAACAAATCCTTCTTCTTCTGTTATATTTTCATTCCATTCAGGATTGCATAATTTAAGAAAATCAGGTGATGTTTTACTTTTTAAATATTCCATTTGCATATTATCTGTTGCATCTATATATTGAATTAATTCTTTATCCATATATTCATAAACTTTGTCTACATTTTTAGCCTTTATTTTTTTTAAATATTCTTTACCATATTTTTTCCATAACAATCCAATAGATGAATAGTAAATACCATTTTCCCTTTTTCCATTTCTATTCTTTTGATGATGATCAAATTCTCCTAATCCTATATCGAAAACCAACTTATTGTTCGCACTTCTATTATCCATGCTTGGAACTCTAATTAAATTTATTTCTTTAAAAACTTTACTTAGAAATATTGTTGAAATTAAATCATCTACATGAAATGTTCCCGAATGTGTAACAAAATTTGCTTTGTTATATTGCTTTGTTAATTTTATATTTTTATATTTAAAAACTCTCATTATCTTTACCATTTTAATTATATTACTATTAATTGAATATTTCAATATAATTAAAATTACCTTTCAAAATCTTCTTCAACTACTGTATTATCTCTCTTTATAATTTTTTTAGGAAGTATTGGTGACAAATCTACATAAGCCAATTTATCAGGCTCTATATTTTGCTTACAACAATGATTATTTAGTTCATTAACTTTTCCTTGTATTATATCTTCAAATAATTTGTCCATACCATTTTCAGTTAAGTATTTTTCTAATTCATTCTCTGTATTCAATCCAACTTCTTTTATAGGTACAAACATTAAACAAGGAGTCGTATCTTTGTATTCATTCCAAAATTTATAGAAAAACTTAAAAATCTGTTTTTCATCTTCTCTTGACATTCCTCTGCTTTTTATTAAATATGCAACAGCATCTAATGATGTTGCAAAATCTCTATTTGCATATCCATTTCTTCTTTCTTCGGGAATATCATCAAAATATATATAACTTTTTCCACAAAAATAACTAAACCATTGAGGAGAATTAGCATATCCAGTTGCATTTAAAGGCCATCCATCAAAAAACCATCCATTTTTCTTATCCTTAATGTCTGCCGATACAAAACCTAATGGGCTATATAAATTATTAGAATCATATTTTCTATATATTGCTTCTATTTCTAACAATTCTCTTTGATGCTCCTCATTGTTGTTATTTCCATTTAGTCCAAACCTCATTTTTTTATCAATTGATTTACTATTACCTGCGTGAAATACAAATCCATACCTTTTAAAATTATTTAAAGCATATTCTCTTATTTCTTCTTTTCTTTCATCTGCTTCACTTGGAAGAATTCCTAATCTACTTATGATTTCTGATTTTATATAATCAATTTGTTCTTTCTTTTCTTTTAATAGCATATATTTTTCAACATTTTGAGTACTCCTAAATAAAATACAAAATCCAATAAATCTACAAAATTCTAATTGTATTTTTTTTACTTCACCATATGGTAAATTACCTGGTTGCATAAAAAATTTTCTTATTTCACTTTTATTGATTCCATCTTCAATTATTCGAGCTATCTCTTGAGAACTATACTTTTTATTTATACTTGCTTCCAAAATACACTCCTTATATAAAAAATTAAATATCTTCTTTATTTTACCATATTATGTAAATTTTGTCAAAATCATTAAATATCCTTGTGATGAATTTATTAGTTATTTGCGAAACTTTTATCACTTGATATTTGCTATACCAAATTTTATAAAAATTATATTTTCTCTCCGTTTTAACTAAATACAGTTTTCATAACTAATAAACAATTTTTATTATTTTAAAATTTAAGTCCATTTTTCCTTGATAAATCAATATTCATTTTTTCAAAATAGTTTCGCAATTATCTAATGAATTTATGTTAAGCTTTACCTGATTTTAAAGTCTTAAGTTTTTTAATCAATGCATTAATTTAAAATAATTAAAAAATGAGCACATCATAACTAATATGCTCCCTTTCCTTTTCATATAATTTGCACTTCATTTTTGTCTATATTTAAAAGTTCAACCTCAGCGACAACTTACTATTTTATTTGATGCTTTCCAAATAAGAAATTTTTTTACCTTTTCCTTTTGCATACTCTATTTCTGATTTTGTACTTTCTCCAATATATCTTCCAACATTAATCACATAAATCTCATCAGACATATCTATTTTTTGTTTATGCATTATAAAAGGCAGGAAAGAGACACAGAATGTATCTCCTAAACATATAGAAAAACAAGTTTTCTAGTACTCTGCATTCCGTACAATAACACAGAGAAAGTACAGAGTTCCCACTTCGGTATGTTAATCATTTTTTAATATTTTCCAATGCCCTGTCTTTCTAGATCCAACTCTTTCAATGTATCCATCTTCTTTCAACATATCAATATTTCTTTTTATTGTTCGTAAAGACATTCCTGTTTTTTCAGACAATTCTTTTTGAGTAATATTATTCTTATTCTTTAATTCATTTAATATTAAATTTAAAGTGCCATTTAAAGTGCCATTTAAAGTGCCATTTAAAGTGCCATTTAAAGTGCCATTTGCTAAATTAATTAAATCTTTTTCATCCAATTTTTCATCTCTTAATAGTGGAATTGTAACTCTAAACATCTCTTTGTCTTCAAAAATAGGTGGTTTCCCCGAATATAAATATGAATTTTTTGTAATTTTTATAAAACCACTACCTAACTCATCTGCATATCCTATTTCTCTAAAAAATTTTGCAATCGTTGGATTCTTTGCAAATGGTGTGTAATTTTTTATAGTAAGCAATCCATTTGTTCTAAAATAATTTGGATTTTCACACATTAATTTATCTTTATAAATAATGACTCTACTTGTATGACCATCTGTTATATCTCTATGCATAAGAGTATTCAAAACTATTTCACGTACCTTTACATTTCTTGTGCTCACTCTTCTTGCATTTTCATCTAATGCAAATCTATCCATTGTATATTTTGCTATAAAATCAATTAATCTGTCATACATATCTATATAAAATGATATTTTTAATATTTTCTTCCATAGAGGCTTGTCTCCTTTTTCTCGTTGTTATTTTGAAGTTATAATATCACAAATTCCTTTTTTATACAATTAAATTTGAAAAATCAATATTATTTATTATATATCAAAATATTTAAATTTTTATTCATACATTTTTCAAAAACTCTAATTATTTCGTTTGCTCTAAATAGGCTATTACTCTAGCATTTTATTATTTTATAATTTAATGACATTAAGGATTTAGGAGTATGATTTCCTATTATATGTCCTTCTTGTATCATTTGCTTTACTAATTCTTCTTGTGTATTTATATAATGTGCTGTTAGAAAAAAAGTTGCTTTCACATCATTTTCTTTTAATATTTTCAAAATTTGACTCGTATACCCTGCTTCATATCCTTCATCAAATGTTAAATAAATAAATTTTGTTTCATTTTTTCCTAAACATATACCATTATTTTCTTCTAATATTTTTCTATTTTCATTTCCTACATCTGGCTGTTCATTATTATTATTTCTCTTTATCCCCCATTCTACTTTCTTTCTATTACTATTTTCTGCACTTGTTTCTATCATATTTTTTTTCATTGACATAACACTAAGTAAAGATATCATAAAAATTAATATAATCATAATTGAAATTTTTTGAAGCTTTTTATTCTTTTTCATCATTTCACTTTCCTTTCTGATGTATAAAAATGAAGTTTGTTAGATATTCAATTTGTAATTATTTTCCAACTTTATTTTACTTCTTTCTTATTTTGTTTAATTTTATGACTAATCTTTCAAATTATTCCTTTAGTTTCTTATGTTTGTTAAAATGAACTTTTAATACAAGACTTACAGCTATTATTTTTTCTATTGATTTTACTGTACCATTACTCACATTTTGTAAAATTTTTTCTAATTAAAACTGTCACTAATAAACATATTCCAAAATTCTTGTTTTGTTTCTTCTGTTTTAATCCTTTTATCTTCTTCCATTATATCATTTAAATCTGTTTCTATTTTTTTATCTAGATTGTACTTAATAATAAGTTTTCAAATTCATATAATATATTATCATCTTATTAATTCCAATTATCTTTTTGTATAATATTAACACTTTTATATACAATATAAATTTATTATAAGAGTATTGACAAGATGATTTTTTTATCATATATTGTTGTTGTTACTGGAAAAATAAGGTAATTGTTTTTTTGTTGTCGAAACTTACTATTTTATCAAATAAAGAAGGGATAATACATATGTTAAATTTTGTAATTTGCGATGATAATATAAATATTTTAGATAGATTAGAAAAACTTTTAGAAAATATATTCACAAAAAATAATCTTGATGCTCAAGTATCTTTTAAATTTAACAATTTTGAGGATTTATTGGATTGTTTTGATAATGAAAATCCAATTGATGTTTTATTATTAGATATTAATTTAAAATCTCAAAAGACTGGTTTAGATTTAGCTGAAGAAATTAGAAAGAAAAATAAGAGTGTTTATTTAATATTTACAACTGGTCATTTAGAATATGCAATGATGGCTTATAAATATAAGACTTTTGATTATCTAGCAAAACCTATTACTTATGAAAGATTAGAAGATACAATCAAAAGACTTTTCGATGATATTTATGGATTACCAAAGAAATATATTAAAATTGATAATAAAAATACACTTGTAGATGAAACTCAAATTCAATATATTAAAAGAGATGGTATGAAATTAAATTTTCATACCTCTTCTCGTGATTATGAATCTTATAGTTCATTTAATAAAATTCAAGATAACTTACCTGATAATTTTATAAGATGCCACAAATCTTATATTGTTAATCTGAATAATATTAAAAATGTAGACCCTGTTGCCTTAACTGTATATTTCAATAATGACACATTTTGTAATATTGGGCCTAAATATAAAAAAGAATTTATGGAGGTTATAAAAAATCATGGAATTATTGAATAATATATGGAATGCACTTACTACACCTAATGAGATTCTTACATCAGTTCTTACTGTTCCTTTATTTTTTATTGAAAATATTCTTATTTTAAACTTAATTTTAGCTATATTTAAAATAGAAACAAAAATAAAGCTAAAAATAATTTATGTAATAGTTTCTTCGTTGATTAGTATCATATCTAATTTACTTATTCCATCTCCTGTTAATATGATATTTAACTATATAGCTTTATTTATACTTATTTATATGATATTTTCGATGAGTCGTACAAAGACTTTAATTGCAGTAATTGCCCCTACTATAGTCTTTGCTTTATTAAGTACACTAGTATCTCATCCTTATATGAATATACTTAATATAAAATCTACTGATATTTTAACTGTACCAATATATCGAATTTTTCATTTATTTATAGTATATATTAGTATTTTTATTATAATATTAATTTTCAAACATAGAAAGCTACATTTAGAAGCTATAGATAATTTGCCGAAAAATACTTCTCGTATAATTATTTCGAATATATTTTTAGGATTTTTTACTATTATTGTACAATTAATTGTAAATGCCTATTGTATAGATTCTCTTCCATTGCCTGTTACATTTTTAGTATTTATCACCTTGTTATCATACTTCTTTATAAGCATATACAGTTTAACCAGAGTAATTAAATTATCTATCACTACTCAAAAGTTACAAAATGCAGAAGAATATAATAAAACCTTAAATATATTACATGATAATGTAAGAGGTTTTAAACATGATTTTGATAATATTGTTACAACTATTGGTGGTTATGTAAAGACAAATGATATGAATGGATTGAAAAAATATTATGTGCAACTAGAAGATGACTGTCAAAAAGTAAATAATTTATATATTTTAAATCCAAAATTAATCAACAATCCTGGTGTATACAGTTTATTAACTACTAAATATTATGAAGCTGAAGAAAAAGGTATAAAAATCAATATGTCTCTTTTACTAGATTTTAGTAAGTTAAATATGAAAATATATGAATTTACTAGAGTTTTAGGTATTCTTTTAGATAATTCTATAGATGCCAGTAAAGAATGTGATGAGAAAACAATTAACATCTTTTTTAGAAATGACCCTAAAAATCATCGCCAACTTATAACAATAGAAAACACATATAAAGATAAAAATGTTGATACTGAAAAAATATTTAATAAAGGATATTCTGGAAAAGAAAATCATACTGGATTAGGTTTGTGGGAAGTTAGAAAAATCTTAAACAAAAGTAAGAATTTAAATTTATACACTTCAAAAAGTGAAAAATACTTTTCACAGCAAATAGAAATATATTATTAATAAGATTATATAGATATGAATAACATCATATCTATTTTTTAATAGTACGACATGCATGTCGCAGTTTCCTATACTAGAACAAATCGGAAAGCCTTAATATTTTAACTAATTTTAAATTTCTTCTTTGGCTTTCCGTTAATTTGTTCGTGTGCCAAATTTATGAAATAAATTTGTGTGCAATGTGTTTTATATATTAGAAAAGTCAGTATGACTTTCCTAATATATAAAAAAAACAGCTTAGAAAAGCTGTCTTATATTGGATTGCAAATATATAACTTTTCAGGTTATATAACATTTGGCAAAAATAATATTACGTCCTACTTTTGCCAATTTACTAATCCTTTTTCATCATACTTTCTGGCATTTTTGGTTGATGTAATGTAAATAATACTAAACAAGCTGTATTAGTTGCTTTAGCATATTTCTCTGCTATTTTAGATAAAAATTTGAACATAGTAGATTCCCCCTTATTATATATTTTTAAAAACATATTAATATATGTATTTTAAACTTTTTTAAACTGAAGCATCACCATACACTTCATATCCATATTTATTTTTTGTTAATCTATATGCTAATTTGGTTATTGTTAAAGTTTGTAAAATATTTCCAAATAATAGAATATTAGAAATTACATTATTTGAAATTATCAAAGCACAAATAAGACCAATTGAATATGTAATATATGCTATTATTTGTTTTCTTTTTCTATCTTTTTTAGATAATATTGGAACATTTTCTGTATCTGCTGGTGCATAAAGTTTTATCATAATCATTCCAAATATCCAACTAATTCCTATCAAAATATATTTTGTTATATCTTGTAAGATAATATGTTGTGATAAAAATACAATTCCACAGTAAAATGTTGTTGTTCCTACTATACATCCTAAGTGTGTTTTTAAATGAAACCCACCAGATGCTCCCCTATATGGTGTTAATGCAATAAACATAAATAATACTTCTTTTAACATTCCTAAAATAAATGCAATAACAAACACTAAAAATACTTTAGGTATCTCTCCTACTATATTTTGTAATCCATAATTAATTACTTCTGCTCTTTCATCATCTATTTCTGGCATTTCTTTTCGTATTTTATTAGTTAAACATGTACAAATTGTATCTATCAATTTTCTTCACCTCATTTTGATGACTTAATTGTAGCATGCTTATAATTCTTAAATATTTTTATTTTGTAAAACACATATTTTATTTTATAAAAATTTCTTTCTATTTGTTTTGTAAAAAAAATATATATAATATAAAAAAAATATAGTTGTGTTTTTTACTTCCAACTATATTTTCTCAACATTTTATTCATCTTTTAATATACACCATGTTCCAATTGCTTCTGGTAAATCTCTAAATTCCATCTTTTCTTTTGTTATTGGATGTTCAATTGTTAATTTATATGCCCATAAAGCAATTTGTTTTCCTTTACCTCTAGTTCCATACTTTTGGTCCCCAAATATACTATGTCCAAAATTAGATAATTGTACTCTTATTTGATGATGTCTTCCTGTATGTAAATTAATTTTTACTAATGATAAATCTTTTATTTCATTGTATTTTAGAACTTCATAATCTAATTTTGCTTCTTTAGCATTTTTCTTTTCTTTGTTAACTACTTTACTTATATTATTTCTTTCATCTTTATATAAATAATCAATTAATGTTCCTTTCGTATTTTCTATCTTTCCATCAACAACTGCTAAATATTCTTTTTTAAAAACCTTTTCTCTTACTTGATTACTTAATCTTGAAGCTCCTTTTGATGTCTTGGCAAATACCATTAATCCTCCCACAGGTCTATCTAATCTATGTACTAATCCTAAATATACATTTCCAGGCTTATTATATTTTTCTTTAATATATTCCTTAACAAGTGTTAACATATCCATATCTCCAGTCTTGTCAGATTGTGAAGGAATATTTGGTATTTTTTCTACAACAATAATGTGATTATCTTCATATATTATTTTTAATTTCCCCATTTTTATTTTGTCCTTTTCATTTTTTACTTCTATTTTTATCTGAATTTGTACAATTTTCCCATCTACCATAAATACCACATGGTAACACTAGTTCAGAATTTTCCATAGGAAGTCCTATTTCTCCTGATTCTATTTTTCCTTTATGTTTTTTTAATATTGTTAAATATAAAATGTCTTCTAATACTTTACTTGATATTCCTGTTGTATATGAATTTATTAAGAAAAATAGCGGATTATCTGATAATACTTTTGTACATAATTCTACTAAATCATAGATATTGTTTTCAAATTGCCATACTTCTCCTTTAGCTCCTCTACCATATGATGGTGGGTCCATAATAATAGCATCATATGTATTTCCTCTTCTAATTTCTCTATTTACAAATTTAACCACATCATCTATTATAAATCGAACTGGTCTATCTTGTAATTTTGAAGATATTACATTTTCTTTTGCCCAAGTAGTCATTCCTTTTGAACTATCTACATGACATACAGATGCTCCTGCTGATAAACAAGCAACAGTTGCTCCTCCTGTATATGCAAATAAATTTAATACTTTAATTTCTCTTTTTGCACTCTTAATTTTTTGTATCATCCAATCCCAGTTAACTGCTTGCTCAGGAAATAATCCTGTATGTTTAAATCCCATTGGTTTAATATTAAAAGTTAAGTTTTTATATTGAATTTGCCATTGAGAAGGTATTTTTTTCTTAAAGTCCCATGACCCTCCTCCTGTTTTACTCCTATTATATACAGCATTTATTTCTTTCCATTTGTTTGGAAAACTTCTATTTTTCCATATAATTTGTGGGTCTGGCCTAGATAAAATTACATTTCCCCATTTTTCTAATTTTTGTCCATCTGCCATGTCTAATATTTTATATTCTTTCCATTCATTTGCTATTTTCATATTTTTTCTTAAGCAGTATATTATACTACTATTCCTCCTATTATTAGAATAGCTTTATTTTACCACATTTTTTTTGTTTTTCCAAGGGGTTTGATTTTTTTTACTAACATTAAATAAGCTTGCTACAATTCAAATCTGATAAATATCATTTTTTGAATTGTAACAAGCTTTTAATATTTGTAAATTTAAATGTTTTGCAAAATTTTAAAAAAGTTATATATCATAATTCCATTTATTGTTGATAATATGATAAATGCTAATATAACTAATGAAATAAATTTATGTTTATAAATTCCTTTTATAATTTTTTTACCTGCTTTTTCTTTATCTTCTTCTCTTAATTCAAAGTCTAATAAATTTTCTTGTGTGTATTCCATAATTATTCCTCCTTTGTATTTTTGATAATATTGTATTCAGCTTGTACTTTATTTATTCTTATTTTTTTATAAGTTTTGTCAGTTTTTATGACATATTTTTTGTTATTGCTTTTTTTAATACAAAATATAATCAATAATATGTAGTTGTAAATTTCAAATTCTTCTGTTAAGGAAGTTATAGATACTGGAATAAAAGTAGCATAAACAAGCACAAGACCATCGATTAGACATATCATCTTCTCAATGGTCTATTTTTTGGGAATTAGGCGGATTTCTCCGCCTTTTTCCTCTTGGGTGGCCACATCATGTGAGCCACCCAACCCGACGCAAACGTCGGGATCACGGCAGTTAAAACCGCCCCACCTGAAAGAGTTCTTAAAAAAATTACGAACTCTTTCCAATGATAGGAGAGGAACAAAAAACCCACTCCTCCCCACAAAGTTAGGCCAGCCCAAAGGATGGCCCGCAGGTAAGTTTTCTTCATACTACTCATTCCTCCTTTGATTAATACTTTAATTATAACACAAATCAATTATTTTTTCAAGTTTTATAAATTTATAGGTATATTTTTACTTTGCGAATCTTATTATTTCATACTTACATATTACAATTTTTACACTTATTCACTCTTTCAATCTCTCTGCCAAATCTCTAGTAATCCCTTTAACCTTCATCAACTGGTCTACTGAAGCCTGTTTAATCATCTCCACACTACCAAACTCTTTCAGCAAAGCCAATTTTTTAACATTACCAATTCCTTTAATATCATCCAATTCAGATTTAGTTATTTCCTTATCTCTCAACTTTCTATGATAAGTAATAGCAGTATCATGAACTGTATCTTGAAATCTTGTAATCAATTTCATTAAAGTATCTGAAATAGTTAATTCATTTCTATCCTCATCCATTAAAGCTCTTGTTTGGTGTTTATCATTTTTTACCATACCACATACCTTAATTTCTAATTCTTTTTCTAGCATTTCTAATTTTTCTTGTTTATCCTTATCTGTTATATCTTCTTTCATAATAATTTCTTTTTGTTCATTTAAAACATTTTGAATAGCCTGTTTTGTTGCACGTATTTGAGTAATACCACCATCTGCGAATATAACATCTGGAAGTTTTCCAAATCCACCATTTGAGTTTTCAATAGATTGTCTTAATCTTCTAGTAATAACTTCTTCCATACATTTGGGGTCATCTTGTCCATAAACAGTTTTTATTTTAAATCTTCTTGATAAATTCTTTTTAATAACACCATCTTGCATCACACACATTCCAGCCACCATATATTCTCCTGATATATTAGATATATCAAATGTTTCAATCTTTCTTGGTAATATGTCCATTTTTAATACTTCTTTTAATTCTAATAAAATTTCACTTTTATCTTTTTCCTTATTATCTAGTGTCACTTTAGCATTATTTTCTGCCATTTCAACAAATCTTAACTTTTCGCCTTTTTTAGGAGATTTAATTTCCACTTTTTTTCCTAATTCTGTGGATAACCACCCTTCAATTGCTTCTTTATCTTCAATTTCTTCTCTTATCATAATTTTATTAGGAATGTTTGGGTTATCAAAATAATATTGTTTTATAAAACCTGATAAAATTTCACTATTTTCCATATCTTTTAAATCTTTGTAAAAGTATTGTTCTCTTCCTATCATTTTGCTTCCTCTTACAAAAAAGATTTCTACACAAACTTCTAAATCTGATTTTGCAATTCCAATTACATCAATAGTATTTTCAGATATATTAGATACTTTTTGTTTGCTTGATGCTCTTTCTATCGCTTGTTTTCTATCTCTTAAATATGCTGCTTTTTCATATTCCATCTTTTGAGAAGCATCTTGCATTTGTAATTCTAAATCTTTTAAAACTTTATCTGTTTTTCCATCTAATAAATCTATAATTTCATTAATTTGTTTTCTATATTCTTCTTTATCTATA
Source organism: uncultured Clostridium sp. (assembly GCA_947364715.1). Lineage (GTDB taxonomy): Bacteria > Bacillota > Clostridia > TANB77 > CAG-508 > CAG-269. Next base: position 69,725 of record CANAUI010000002.1, on the reverse strand, counting down.
TTACCCATACATGGTGCTAAACATCTACCTATATGATAATTTAAACATGGTCTAGTTCTTTCTTTTAAAGTTCTACATTGATGAATTTTATATCTTTCTTTTATAAAATCCAACATTTCTTTTACTGCACCTGGATTAGCATATGGCCCAAAATATTTTGAGCCATCATTTATCAATCTTCTTGTGTAATATACTCCTGGATATTCTGATTTTACATCTATTTTTATATATGGATATGTTTTATCATCTTTTAATAACACATTAAATTTGGGTCTATTCTTTTTTATTAAATTACATTCTAAAATTAAAGCTTCTGCTTCATTATCTACAACAATATATTCAAAATGGTCTACTAAAGAGACCATTTTTTCAATTCGAGCTGTTTTGTTATTTTTTCTAAAATATTGTCTAACTCTATTTTTTAACGAAATAGCTTTACCAACATAAATAATATTATCATCTTTATCATGCATAATATATACACCAGGTTTCCCTGGTAATTTTTTTAATTCTTCTTCTATATTAAACATTTTTTTCTTTCCTTTATTACGTTTTTCTTTTTAATAGAACAAAAGGGGCATGATATAAGATATTTTAATCTTTTAGATTATTTACATGCCCTGTCTTTGTTCGTCCGCAAAAATTACTTTGCAATTTTCTATGGAATGCTTTATATTATTCTCTATAAGAATCTCTACTCTGTTTAACTTGTTCCCAAAGTGCATAAATTTTTAATATTCTTTCTTTTTCCTCTGGGGTATATTCAGTACTATCTTCTATTCTTTTTATAGATTTTTCTAATCCTTTATCAGTTGTTGCTAATGTTAAATCCTCTGGTACACCTAACAATGTTTGGATATCTCTTATATATTTATGTTTGAAATGTCTTAGTTCTCTTGTTATACCTTTATCTTCTAAACTTGGTAACTGTTTTTCAATGTTTATTAATTTAGACCTGTTTATTCTGTTATCTGCTGTTGTAAACTTCTCTTTGAATTCATCATATTCATCTAATGTTAAAACATAACCCTTAGTTCCATATTTATCTACTAATATCTTTTCATTTTTACCATTTATATTAACATTTTTTACTTCATATAGTTGTTCTATAACTGCTATACCACCTCTTACATTTGGTAATTGGAATACAACATGACCATCATCTAATAATGAAATTGCAACTTTTTCATCTGCTTCAATCCAAGCATTATACCTTTCTGCTGTGTCAAAAATATATTTATTTCCATTAACTTTATTTGTACCTTCTGACTCTACTTCTTCATTATTAATTCTCTTTTTGGAATTAGTTGAATTACTTGAGTCACTTGAATTAACTGTAGCTTCTAACCCTTCTATTTTACCCATTAATTTTTGTCTTATTTCAGCATCCTCATGACTTGAAAATACTGTATTAAGCAAATGAAATTTTTGGAATAGTTCTATACTGTGTGAATTTATAATTTTTTCAAAATCTTTTAATAAAATTCTATTGTCTTGATATAATTTTCTTATATCTTTTGGTACTAATGTTCCTCTTTTTAATATGTCAATTATTTCTTCCTTTTCGCTCCATTCTACCCATGTCTCAAGTGGAATCACTCCTAATTCATATAGTCGTTCTCTATCTTCTGCTCCAAATTCTCTCTTTTGTTTTCCTGCTTTTACATTATTTTCAATTCTATCTCCTATTTCACAAATAAATTCATTTGCCTCTTCTATTCTATCTTCTTCTGATAATTCTTTTGATTGTAATGTTTTATATAAAGTAATATATTTTTTTAATTCTTCAATATCTGGGTCTTTTTCTTCTCTTATTTTTATATAACTATCAATAATTTGTTCTTCTATATTTAAATTATCAAAAGAAATGCCTTCTTCTTTTAATTGTTCTATTGTTTCTATACTAATAACATTTTTTTGATACATATTTATAAGATTTTCTGGTTTTACAATTCCTTTAGAGGTTAATATTGCATATGTTCTTTCAGACATTAATTTATATCTTAATAAACCTTCTTGTCTATATTCTTCTGACTTTTCTTTATCTGCTTGTACTTCCCTATTTATTGCTTCTATTAAAGCTTTTCCTGACTCTTCTAATTCTTCTTCTGATTTTCCTTTTAAATATAATTCTTTATATAAGCTAAAATTGTTTTTGATAGTTTCTTTTTCATATTGTTCATTTTCTTCATCTAACACCATTAATTTATCAAATTGTTGTAATATAAATTCAGGTGTTACTTCACTTTTTAAATCTAAGCTTCCTTTTATTTCACTAATAATTTCCAAATCAATTTGTCTATTTTCGTATAGTTTTAAAATAGTTGATTTATCAAATATTCCTACTTCTATCAGTGTTTTTACATCTTCCTTTAATATTATAGCTCCAACATTAATAAGTTCCTGTCTAATATATTGTAATTGATTTTTAGTAAGATTAACGATTGTTTTTCTATCAGATACTAATAAATCAATTATATTTGCCATCATACTTGATGACATATATCTTCCATCAATATATTTTTTCATAGCTTCTGTAGCATATCCTGTTGTATATTTTTCTCCATTAATAACTATTTCTATATCTTTATCTTTTATTACATTATAGTAATTTTGTAAATATTGTTCAGCTTCTAAATATAGTTCTTCATAATTTAAATCTTCATATTTTTGTTTTTCATCTTTGGTACCATATCTTTTTTTCTCATCTTCTTGTGCCCATGTACCATCTGTGTACAAAATCTCACCTTTCTCTAATTTTCCAACTATGTATACAAAAGATGTTAAACACATTTTATCTACATTAATATATTTTTCTATTCCTTTAAAAACTTCTTTAGCAAAATCTTTACTTAAATCTATTTGATAAGTACTAGACATTTTATCCCATTGGTCTTCTGCAATAATTCCTTCTGACTCAATATTAAATTTTATTGCATCTCCTATATGTATTTCTAAATCTTCAGCATTAAATATATTTTTCTTTAATGGACCATGTATGTTAGTTGTAATGGATAATGCTATTGCAACTGCTTTATTTGGAAGACTATATATATGTTTTTTGGTTTCTCTTTCCTGTTGTCTTATTTGTTTACGTTCAGCTTCAGATAATGAATTTTCTTCTGAAAGTTCTTTACTAGAAGTTACCTTTATTCTACAATGTTCTCCTTCTTTTACCTTATTAATAGTTTTCTGATACTCCAATCTACTAATGGAAATATCTCGACCTTTTAAGAACTCTTCTCCCATTTTTTTAAGTTTTTCTATGTTTTTTTGTATTTTTTCTTTATCTTGAAAATATTTTCCATATTCTGAGTTATTTTTACCACCTAATGTGTCTTTTAATTCTAGATGTTTTTGTAAAGAAATTAATAAGGCCTTTTCCTTATCTATATCATCTTCGTTTTCTTTCATAAATTCAATTAATATATCATTTTTATTGATTTTATTTGCATTATTTTGTATAAAATTACTCCATTTAATAATAATTTCTTCCATTATTATTTCTGTTCCTATTCTTTTCACAAAATCTCTATATTCAGCCTTTATATATCCTCTTTGTTTTTCATTTATTTCTTCTATTTTACCTTCTGCAAACTTCTCATATTGAACAAAAACTTCCATTTTTTCTTCATCACTTATATTTGTACTTTCTATTATACCTTTTTGCGTTTCTATAAATTCAGTAAGAAATTTATTTCTTCTGGCTTTTTCTATTTTTTCAATTTTTTCTAAATTTATAATATGCCCCAAATCTCCTAATTCTAATATTTTATAAATATCTTCCATTTCTGCTATTGATATTTTATCTATAGGTTTCATTTATAATCATCCCTTTCTATAAGACAATATTTAATAATACTAAATTAAAAAAGTAAACTTCATTCATATTTATTAATACTAAATACATGTTACTATATTAATATTGTAATAATTCTCAAAAAACTTCACTATATATTATAACATCTAGCTTTACATAAAGTCAAATTATGGTTTTTTTCTATAAATTTTCTTACTAAAAATTTATACTAACTTTTTATCTTGTTTAAGCATTTCTAAATTCTGCGTCATTGTTCACATACCAAAATTGCTTGCAATTTTGTGTACAATGTATTTTTGTAGTATAGGAAAAAGCAATTTTTTCCTATATTACAACAAAAAGGAGAAGTTTAAAACTTTTCCTTTTTAAAATTCATCAATATTTTCCACATAACCTATATATGGTAAATTTCTATAATTTTGATTATAATCTAAACCATATCCTACTACAAATTTGTCTTCTATTCCAAATCCTATATATTCTACCTCTAATTCTTTTATTCTTCTTGATGGTTTGCTAAGTAGAGTTGCAATTTTTAAACTATTTGGTTTTTTTAATTGTAAATAGTCTTTTAAAAATGCTAAAGTTGTACCTGTATCTATAATGTCCTCTATAATTAGCACATCTTTTCCTTCAATACTATTTTTAATGTCTTTTACTATTTTTACTTTTCCTGTACTTTCTGTTCCTTCATAACTAGATACTTCTATAAATTCAAATTGTACTTTTGTTTTTAATCTTTTAGCTAATTCTATCATAAATACAACTGAACCTTTTAAAATTCCAATTAAAATAATTTCTTTATCTTTGTAATCTTTGTCTATTTGTTTAGCCATTTCCTCTAATCTTTTTTCAATTCTTGCTTCATTAATTAATATATTCATTTTTTTCCCCTTCCTTAATTCAAATTTATTGAAAAATATTTGATTTTTACCTTATCTCTTTTTCTTTATATTAAATTTTGTATTTAGTCTTTCATAGTATTCTATTACATTTTATAATATATTTTACTTCAATTCTAAACAATTAGTAGGAATATTAATTTCTTCTTTTGAAAATGGATTTTCATTAATATATAGTTTGTTTTTTATTTTCTCTTTAAACATTTCTTGCAAGTTTGTGTCTTTTGTTAATATTACTACTATACAGTCTTTTTCAAGATTCATTATTTCTATAGCCTTTTCTACATCTTCTTCAAATAATTGCTCTGTTTCAAAAAAATTGTTATCAGCATATTCATAAATACTATTACTTAGCATTTCTAATTCTTCATCTACACAATAAATTATGTAATTATTATATGGTATGTAAATATATTTTCCAAAATATTTTGCTTTGTTTTGTGTAGCACCAATTATAATTGTTTTTATTTCTTTTTCAATAATAGCTCTCTTATCTAATATTTCTATAGTATGTATCAATAATTTAGGTATATGATTTTCTTTCAATATTTGATTTACTATATTTACAATAAATGTATTGATAGATAACATAAATTCCCCTGTTTCTAATAACAATTGTTTTTGATAAATAATAGTTTGAATACATAAAATAAATGTTAGATATGGATTTCCATAATAGCTTACAACCACTTTTTCTATTTCAGATTTTCCTCCTTCTAGCATTACAGTATAATTCTTTTTTTCCATTGCTATATATTCATCAATAATTTTAGAAAATATATCTAAGTCTATTTTCTTTTTCCATTTCTTTGAATCAATCTCTATAGCTTGTTTTAAAAATAATTTATCTTTTTCAATTGTCTCTTTTATTTCATTTAGTAATTGTATCTTTTTGTTTTTCAATGTATTGCTAAAACCTATTTCTGTGTTTAAAAATTCTTGAAATTCTATATTCATATTTCTTTAACCTTTCATATTTTTATTTTTATAACTTTATATGTCTTTAATATTGTTTAACTATTTTTTTATATAAAAGTTATATAATTTTTGACTATCTTTTTATAAGTTCTTAGATGTTATTATATCCTTTATTTTTAAGTATTTATGGCATTTTTATTTTTAGAAGTATTCACATATATTTTTATAATTTCTTATATTTTGGCTTTCAAAAGTAGTAAATTGGTAGTAAAATTCAGAAAATTTTTAAAGTATTCTTATAAAATATAAAAAAATACTATGTAATGTAATAGTATCAAAGTATAGTCTTATAGGCGAGACTAGTGGCTACGCCACTAAAGTCTTCGCCATAATAAGGTATAGTATTACCCTTATTATGTAGCATGAAGCATGTAGCTTTATTTAAAATTAAAAGAATACTATATTATTTTTCTCTATTTGATATTTATAAATTCACTATTATTAATATGATTTCGCATTTCATAACCATTAATATGCTTTTTAGGTGCAGTGTATTTATATATTTGAATATTAGATGAATTATAATCAATCGGGATTAACTCATTAGTCACTGCACTTTTAATAAAAGTGTGTTTAAAGTCTTCCAGTAATTTAGTAATATTATCATATTCATGTATACCACTATAAAAACAATTTTTATCATTAAACATAGGTTCAAACCAATAGACTTTATTTTTGTCGTAAAATACTAAGATAGTATGGCTAGGACAACCTTTATTATCATCATACAATAGATAATAAGTTTCATATTTTAAAGAAGTCATATTTTCAAAAAAACATCTAGATAACTCTGCCATATCCCAGCAAATTCCTATATGGCTTTTTAACAATTCGTTAGGTGATTGTAAACTATAAGATTGAGCATCATTAATTCCATAGTGTCTATTTCCATCTTTATCAATCCAACCATACTCAAACTTATTTTGCATATAAGTAAAAAATTTAGCAATATTTGTTAAATCATTTTCAGTAAAAATCTTTTTATAATCCATATTAATCCCTCAATATAATTATACTTTATTTATGTGAAGTGGTACATACCCATATTTTCAAAAATTTTTTTCTCTCTTCAAAAGTAGTAAATTAGTAGTAAGATTACTTAATTTTTTTGTATATATCTCTTAAAATAAGGATTTTTAATTAAAACCTAAATTTTTTATATAAAAATAGTTACTTTATTGTATTTTATTTAATTATACATGAAAAAAGTCAATATATAAATATTTTTAACACATATTTTTTAAATATTATTTTTATTAAAAATTTATAAAGGACTTGCTTATTTTTTTACTTTACTATAATATAATAAAATAGAAATAAATTAAAAGTATGCAAAAAGATTTTTACAAGGAGGGAAAATATTTAAATTATATATAGCGCCTGGACACTATTTTATAGTGTTGACGAGGTTTAGAGTTATCGAAAGATTCGGCGGATGCTCTAATGGCCTTCACTTATGGTCATAAGTATTGATAAAAAAAACAATAGTAATATTGTAACAAAAATCTATACATATAAGTTTTATTTGCATACCTTTAATTCCAAAAAAGAATTAGGAGGATTTATATTATGTGTGGAATTGTAGGTTATATAGGAAAACAAAAAGCAAGTCCAATTTTAATTAATGGACTTTTAAGATTAGAATACAGGGGTTATGACTCTGCTGGTATTTCAACTATTGAATCAGAAGGCTTAGTTGTAATGAAAAATAAAGGAAGGGTAAAAAATTTATATAATTTAGATGGCATTGATAATTTAAAAGGTACTATTGGTATTGCACATACTAGATGGGCAACACATGGAAAACCATCTAAGGAAAATGCACACCCACATCAAGATAATTCAAAAACATTTAGTGTTGTTCATAATGGTATTATAGAAAATTATAATGAATTAAGAAAATTTTTAATAGATAATGGATACAATTTTTACTCTAATACAGATACAGAAGTTATTCCAAATTTAATTCACTATTATTATACAAAACAAACAAAAGAAACAGGAAAAACTAAATTATTAACATCAGTAAAAAATGCTTGCTGTGATTTAAAAGGAAGTTTCGCTCTAGAAATCCTTTGTAAAGACTTTGCTGATAATATGATTGTTGTTAGAAAAGATAGTCCTTTAGTTATTGGAAAAGGAATAGATGAAAACTATATTTCTTCAGATATTCCAGCAATTTTGTCATTTACTAGAAATTTCTATCTTTTAAATGATTTTGAATATGTATTTTTATCAAGAGATTCTGCTGAATTTTATGATAAAGATTTAAATAGATTAGATAAAAAAACTCAAAATATAGAATGGAATGCTACTAGTAGTGAAAAAAATGGTTATGAAGATTTTATGCTAAAAGAGATTCATGAACAACCAACTGCTATTCGTGAAACTATTGGAGCTAAATTTAGTGAAAACTCAAAATGTGAATTTGATGAATTAAAATTTACAAAAGAATATTTATCAAGTTTAAATAAAATTTATATTGTTGCTTGTGGTACAGCTATGCATGCTGGATTAGTAGGAAAAAATATTATTGAAAAACTTTGCCAAATCCCGACTGAAGTAGATATTGCTTCTGAATTCAGGTATAGAAATCCGTTAATTGATGATAAAACATTATGTATTTTTATTTCTCAATCAGGAGAAACAGCTGATACAATTGCTGCCTTAAAATTATCAAAGCAAAAAGGAGCTAAAACACTTGCAGTTTCTAATGTTATTGGAAGTTCTATTACAAGAGAAGCAGATTATTCTATTTATACACATGCTGGACCAGAAATTGCAGTTGCTTCTACTAAAGCATATACTTCACAAGTTGTTTTGATGGTTATATTAGCTATTTACTTTGCAGAAATATTGGAAAAAGATTCTGAAAAATTATATGAACTAAAAAAAGAAATTTTAAATTTACCAGCAAAAATTGAAACCTGTCTAAAATTAAAAAATAAAATTCAAAATTTTGCAAAAGAAATTTATCAAGAAAAAGATATCTTCTTTATAGGTAGAGGTATAGATGAAACCGTTGCTAGAGAAGGGTCTTTAAAATTAAAAGAGATTTCATATATTCATTCAGAAAGTTACCCTGCTGGTGAATTAAAACATGGACCAATCGCTTTAATAGAAAAAGATATAACTGTTGTAGGAATTATGACAGATTCTACTTTAGTTGAAAAAACAATTAGTAATCTTCAAGAAGTTATTACTCGTGGAGCTAAAACATTTATTGTTACAAATCAAAAAATTGATAACTCTATGTTTGATATTGTGTTAGAAATACCTGAAACTAGCCCATATATTTCAACAATTTTGTCAATTATTCCTTTACAATTATTATCATATTATATTTCAAAGGAAAAAGGATTAGATGTTGATAAGCCTAGGAACTTGGCAAAATCTGTTACAGTAGAATAAAAATCTTAATATAAGATACAGTTTATATAAACTTCAAAGCTGTAAATCTAAGAGTATATAGTCTTAGATTTACAGCTTTGAAATATATACATTATTAAAAATACACCTTAATGTTTATCCAACTAATAATTTAACAATGATTAGACAAACTACTCCAGGTAATCCCAATAATCCTATTATGATACTATTAACAATATTTAAACCTATATGAAATCCAAAATTAGCACCTATCAAATTAATTACATAGATAACAATACCTCCAAATATTGAATTTATAATTAATTTTAATATCTTCTTTAATGGAACTATAAAAATTCTTCCAATAATAAATATAAAACAGATACAAGCTAAATATGTAATAATATTTATATCCATTCCTTACCTCCACTTGATAACATATATATTCTCTTATTCATAATTATGCTATCAAATGGACAAATAGACCTATCCTACTTCTTCATCATTAGAAAGTTTATATTTTATATCATTAATCATATCTACAGTAATTCCCTTCATTTTTGCAATTTTAATTAAATAATCTAATTTTGCTTGATTTGCTTTCATTTCATATATATAATAATCTATTAAATCATCTTGTGCATATTCAAAATTTTTATCTACATTTTTTAATTCTTTTCTTGTTTTAATAATATTTCGTATAAGCTCTATCTCCCTTTCTTTCTCACCTATATTTTCTATTTCACTTTCTTTAACAAATTTATCTTCCATAATAGAATTCATTCCTTTCTCATTTTGCCATTGCTGTCCTCAGATAATTTATCTTTGTCTTTTTTCATAATAGTATATTCAAATATAGATTTTTTATACTAATTTATACCATTTGATGAGAATGTATTAATAAATTCAATTACTACTCATATCAATATCTGGATAACCATCTTCTCCTTGTTTCCACTTTAACCAACCTGTTGTATCTATATTGTTTGTATTATTATCTATTTCTTTATTCAATAATTCTACTAATGTACTACTTGTTCCATCTTGATTTTCTATATTTTCTTTTCCTTGCATTTGTTCAGTTGTTAACTTTGTTGCATATTCTTCTTTTGCTCCACCTACACTTCTATCACTTTTATTACCATCATAATAGCAATTACTTATTATTGATTTATAGGTCCCATACCAAAATCCTCCCTGAATTCCTCCAGCAAATGGAGCTATATATGAATATTTTGAACTTGTTTTTCCTATATTATAGCAATTGCTTATGTTTACTGTTGAATTTCCTGTAGCACCAATTATTCCACCTGCTCCACTATAAGTTCCATTTAACTCATTTACTATATTTCCTTTATTATAGCAATTTTCAATATTAATATAACTTACCTTTCCACTTCCTATAATTCCCCCTATCGAAAAATAGTGTATATTTGAGTCTTCATTCTTTACTTTCGCAGTTAAATTACCTTCATTATAGCAATTTACAATTCTTATTTTTATTTCAGTTTTTCCACAAATACCTCCTATATCTGCTTGTTCATTTATATTAGTTTTATTTCTACATTGATTAATTTCTATCTGACTATCTTTCTTTCCATATCCAAGTATTCCTCCTATAGCATTCATAGATATATCTTCTGTCACTTCTATTTTTCCATTATATTCTAAATTATATAACAAAACATTTCCTGACGCATATGCGACTATTCCTCCAGCAACTCCAGTACGTCTACAATAAATTTCTCCATTTATAATTAAGTTTTTTATTGTTGCATTCTTAATTTCACTAAAAAATCCTATCACACCTTTGTCTGAATTTATATATAAATTATTTAGTTTATTATTTTTTCCATCAAAAGTTCCTTGAAACATATTTATTGTTTCAAAACCTGTACCTGTTGTTAATTCTTCCATTAGTTCACTAATTTTGCCATCATTATTTATATCTCCATATTTAGTTGTTTGATAATCTTCATAAGACAATTCTGACTGGAAGTCTAAATTTCTTGTCATTATTATTTCTTTTCCTAAAAAATTATTTGTTTTAGATTTGTTTGAAAAATCTACTAAATCTTCTATACAATTTATTTTATATGGATTTTCTTTTGTTCCATCTAAAGTGTTTCCTTTAGTTATATCTCCTGCTTGATTATCTGTTACTATTTCTATGTCTATTGGCCCTTCTATTTCTTTTCCATTTTTTATTCTATAACTTCTATTGGTTTCTAAAAAAGTTACTATATAACTATCTTTTCCATCTTTTATTACCTTTGTTTTGTTGATTCCTTCTATATTATCTAGTTCTTGTTGTAATCCTTGTTTTGTGTTATTTTTACCATGATTTGCTACTAAATCTGCATTTTGTGACATTGTTACTTTTTCTTTTTCTTCTGATATCTCTGTTGCTTCTTTTGATTTATTTGCATTTTTTAATATTCCATTATCACCTGTTAGCATTGCTATTGATACTCCTGCTAATATTAATAATATAATAATTGTAATTATAAGTGCTATCAATGTAACCCCTTTTGTATCTCTCATTTCCTTTTTCTCCTCTATATCTATCTTACTTTTTAGTATATATATTTCAAGTATTTAAATGTATTTCAATTATAACATAGATTTTATAAATTTTATACTTTTTTAAATATTTTTTTGACTATGAATTTTAACCTTTAAGAAATTTTAGGTAAACAAATTTAGCAAAAAGTCTTGTTTTTTTAGCTGTTTTGTAGGATAATATATATGTATGACTATAAATTTTGAAAGGATACTTTAAATGAAATTCATAGATAAATTTTTAAAGAAATTAAATATAAGTAGAAATACTTTTGCAACATATATTTTAACATTACTAACTGTATATTTAGCTGTAGACCGTATTGTTGAAATGCTTCTTATGATATTTACAGGTGTTTCTTACTCTTATTGGGGACCTATAAAATATACATTAGCTTTAGCATGTCCAATTTTTGCATTTTTATTTTCAGGTCATTCTGAATTTGTAACATCAAATATGAAAAAAGTAGCAATCTTTTACATATATGTTATTGGACTATATGTCATTGCAGTTTCGATGTTTACCCAATGGCTAAATATGGGAGCTTGGTTATTATTACTTTCTGTTCCTGATTATGTGGATTTAATTACAAATTTTTCTGATATTGTAAAACCTGCATTTAGTAGTATTTCACTTTATTTACCATTAGTTACTGCATTCCCATTATTCAATTGGCTATATATGGGTATTAATGATAACTTAGACCAAGTTCGTTCTATTTGGGATTATAAAGGTATTAATTTATCTGACCCTAAAAAAGACAGAGGTGTATATACTTGTGAAGTATTTTTATGTACAGATAATGATTTTGGAAAAACCATTATTATACCAGAGGTATCTAGATATTTATCATTATTTGTATGTGGTGGTTCTGGAACAGGGAAAACTTCTTTAATTTTCGAACCAATGATTGCTAGAGATATTGAGAAAAAATTCTTCTTTAGGGAAGTTTCTAAAGAAATGGGATTTACCGCTCTAAAAACAGGTATTGCCTTTTTAAATAAACCTTATAATAATGATTATCTAAACAAAAACTTTAGATTAGAAATGCTTACTCCTGTTAAAGGTAAAGAAGATGTTTATAATGCTTATATGAAAAAGATGATTTTAGGAACATTAGATGGTAAAAACGTATATAAAAATTTAGGATTAGAAATTATGTCTCCAGATTATGAATTACTTGACCATATGATACAAATTTGTGATAATTATGGATTTACATATAATATAATTGACCCATCAAATCCTAATTCAGTTGGACTAAATCCTTTTGTTTATGATGAGCCTTCAAAAATAGCAGTTACTATATCTTCTGCTTTAAAGTCTATGTATAGTAATGCACATGAAGAAACTGAAGATGCATACAGAGAAGACTTTATTATTCAAGCTATTGAAAACTTAGCTATTTTACTAAAAGAAATGTACCCTAGAATGAACGAAGGTGCACTACCTAATATAGAAGATATGTTAAAAATGTTCACTAATTTTGAATTAGTAGAAAAAATGTGTGAAATATTAGCACATGATGAAGAGTTGAAAGAAAAATATTCTATACAACTTGCATACTTTAGAAAATGTTTTTATAAAGATGGACCTGCAAAAGCCCAAACTGAAAAAGATATTTATTCAGCAATTACACAATTAGATAATCTTTTAAGATTACCTGGTGTTAAATCTATTTTATGTAATAGATTTAACAATATTGATTTTGATAGAGCACTTGCAAATGGAGAAATTACCTTTGTATGTACAAGACGTGGTGATTTAGGCTCTTCTACACATCAAGCATTCGGACTATTTTTCTTAATGTCAATGCAAAATGCTGTTTTAAGAAGACCTGGTGTAGAAAATTCTAGAGTTCCTAATTTCTTATATGTTGATGAATTTCCTGACTTTATTTGTAAAGCAACAGAAGCTATTTTTACAATGTATAGAAAATATCGTGTTGGAACTGTCATTTCAGCTCAAAATTTAGCACAATTAGAAACACCAAAATCTAGAGAAAATTATAAACATACAATTTTATCAAACTGTTCAAATAAAATATTTACAGGTAATGCTGTTATTTCTGAATTAGAATGGTGGTCTGCAGAATTTGGCTCACATAGAGAATGGACTTACAATGTTAACTTAGATACTGAAAAAATGAAATATACACCTCAATATGGTAATGTAAAATGGTCATATGTTAATTACTTTTCACCTGGAAAATTACAAGGAATGCTTACTGATAAAATGTGTGCATATAAAATTAAAGATATTGGTGGACGTTTAATGGTAGGACCTGGTAGATTTAATTACTTAGAATCTAAATATAAAGAAAAACAAAAAATCAAAACTTTTGATTTTGGTAAATATTCTGATGGTGCTACTACTGACACAGAAGATGATTCTTCATATAAAAAGAAATTTAATTTAAAAAATTTAGACTTTACAGATGCAAGAGATGAAATAAATCCAGTACAAACAGATACTACAGATTCTAAATATTTATTTGATAATGATGATGCTGTTATTATCAATTTCAAGAAAAATGAAAAGAAATAAAATTATAAAAAGACTTATGAAATTTAATTCGTAAGTCTTTTATTTGTAATCTTTTATATTTTTAGTCCTATAAATTCTAATATAATTCCACATATAACTCCTATTGAATATAGTAAAACTGTAATTTTTATATTTTCTTTTATACCTTTATTTGTTCTAAATAAAACTGCTAGTCCCACACCTGCACCAACTAATAAACCTGCAATCATTGTTCCAATAGATATAATGTTTTCTAAATACATTTGTGTAATAATAACTGATGAAGCACAGTTTGGAATTAACCCTATAATTCCAGATATAATTGGTCCTAATATTGGTTTATCTAGTATAAATCCAGCTATCATTTCTTCTCCTATAAAATAAATTGTTAAATTAATAACAAATGTTATTATAGAGATAAAAATAAATATGTTTATAGTATGTTTTAATGCAGAGTTCCATATTCCATGTTCACAATGACAATGCTCTTTTTCACATAAATCAATAATTTTTTCATTATTCTCTTTTCCTTTACTTTTTAATTGTATAACTACATCTATTATCAATCCTGCTACCATACCAATAATCAATTTTATAGCTAATATTTTTAAAATAATATCAATTCCTACACCTTCTGATAAAAATATAGGTAACATTTCATCTGAAGTAGATAGGTAAACTGAAATCAATGTACCTAATGTTATTACTCTTACTGCATATAAGTTTGTGGCAGAAACAGAAAATCCACATTGAGGAACAATACCAAGTAAAGCTCCAAAAAATGGTCCAAATTTTCCTGATTTTTTAATAGTTTCCTTCGTTTTTTCTTTTGTTTTATGTTCTATGTATTCCATTATCAAATATGTAAGAAATAAAAAAGGAATTAATTTTACACTATCTACTATTGTTTCTTTTATTATGTCTAACATCTTCTCCTCCTTTTCTTATGATTTATATTACCATAATTTTTATCAAATTTCAACCAGCTAAATTGTTTATTTAATATTAGGTAAGTTTGATGATAAAGACTAAAAGACCAGGTATATAACACCTGGTCTTTTTAAAACTATTTTGAACGTTCTTGCTTATGCTAAATATATATTAGCACATATTTTATTATATATCAAATTTTTATATTTTATTACGATAGTAGTGCAAAAAATGTTTATTTGTTATAATTCACAGACAATAAATATTTATAACTACTCACTATCTTCTTCTATATCTTCCACAAATGCAACCTGTTCTACCATTATTTGCACAATTTGGAACTACATTAATTCTAGTTGTTATTTCATCATTATTACAAGAAGTATTGCCATTATTATCAACTATTCTGATAACACCATTTATTGTATTTGCTGTATTTATGTCATTACGATTTCCACATCCGCAACCACAACCAGTATTATTATCATTATTACAGCAACCACTTCTATTATTACTACTAATTGTTAATAAATTATTAGTATTTCCATTTGCACAATTACTATTAATTGTTAGTAAATCACCATTTCTGTTATTTTGACAACTACTACTAATAGTTAGCAAATCTCTTTCATTATTATCATTACAGCAATGATTTCTTCTACAACAATTGTTTTCATCATGTTTACAATATCTATTTATTAAACAAATAATTAGTGCTGTTATATAACTAATTAATGTATAAACCAAAGTAGCTGCTAAAACAATTAAGTTTCCTATAATAAATGTAATAATAACACCTATGGCAAATATGATTTCAGCTACTAATGCAGGACATTTTAATAATTTTTGTAATGCTATGGAAAATATAATTACAGCTAATGGTATTGCAAAAAATATAAGTAAAATTGTATTCATATTTTTTCTCCTTTTTCTTTTTTACTATATTTTATGCATAATTTCATTACATTGTTCATATTGTTAAATTTATAATATTTTTAGTCTTTTATTAAATCTTATCTAATCTTTATCATATTCCACATTAACTAGGTATAACCCTTGAGGTGGTAGTGTTTTTCCTGCATTTTCTCTTTTTTGGGATTCTATAATTTCCTTTATTTCACTTGGTTTTCTCTTTCCTAATCCTACTTCTACAAGTGTTCCTGAAATAATTCTTACCATATTATATAAAAATCCATTTCCTGTTAATTCTATATAAATTCTTTCATTTCCTGCATCTATTACATCTGCTTTATAAATTGTTCTTACACTACTTTTGCTACTTGTTCCACTTGCTTTAAATGCCTTAAAGTCATGTTGCCCTTCAAAATATTTTACTGCTTCTTGCATTTTTTTAATATCTAATTTGATTGGTATATGTGTTTCCAAATTTCTATATATTGCTGTTGGATGCTTTGAATTATTAATAATATATCTATATGTCTTTCTTTTGCAATTTAGTCTACTATGAAATCTTTCCTCTACCTCTTCTGCTGATTTTATAATAATAGACTTTTTTAAATTAGAATTTAATGCTATTGGAATTTTTTCAGTTGGTATATTAGAATTTGTTTTAAAATTCGCCACTTGTCCAAAGGCATGAACTCCTGCATCTGTTCTTCCTGAGGCAGTCAAGTCTACTTCTTCTCCAGTTATTTGGTAAATTGCTTTTTCAATTTCTCCTTGTATATTTAATTTTGTTGGTTGTTTTTGCCATCCATTAAATTCTTTTCCATCATATTCTATAATTAATTTTATATTTCTCATTCTTACTCTCCGTTCATTTCTGAGTTTTTTACTCACTTTCATATTATAAAAAGTCGCTATATATGCGACTTTCTATTTTTTTGTTTCTTCTTTGTTAATTTTTTCTTCTACTTTTTCTTCTTTTTCTTTGTGTAATTTTTCTCTTATTTCTCTTATTTTATTTTTTCTTTCCTTTTTTTCTACTGCAAATCTTTTTGTTACCACATTTGTAATTAATATTTTTTTCAATGCTTCTTCATTAACATCAGCAATTAAAGTTCCATCTTTTGCAATAGAAATTTTTCCTGTTTCCTCAGAAATAATAATTACAATACTGTCTGATTCTTTAGAAATTCCAATTGCTGCCCTATGTCTTGTTCCTAATTCTTTTGCTATATCACTATCATCTGCAAGTGGTAATACACAAGCTGCTGCTGATATTTTATTTCCTGAGATAATAACTGCTCCATCATGCAAAGGTGTTTTGGGCTCAAAGATATTTACTAATAACTGTGGCGATACTTCTGCATTCATTGGTATCCCACTAGATATGACATCTTGTATCTTTATATCTCTTTCTATAACAATTAATGCTCCTGTTCTACTTTTTGATAATTCTATTGATGCAATAACAATTTTATAAATATCTTCTTTTGTTTTTGTTGCTAAATCTTTATATATTCCAAAAAACTTTGTGAATTTATTAGTTCCTAATTGTTCAAGTCCTCTTCTTAATTCTGGTTGGAATATAACAATTATGGCAATAACTCCTAAATTCATAATGCTTGTTAAAATCCAATTTAATATTTTTAAGTTGAATAATCCACTAATCCAAGTAATTACAATTAATAGCACAATTCCTTTTATTAACTGCCATGCTCTGGAATCTTTTACTATTCTTAAAAAAGAATATATTAAAAATATTACAATCGCTAAATCTACAATTAGTGTAATTAATTTAAATGGGGTTTCTTGCAATGATTTTATATATCCTACAATATTATCTGTATAAAAATTTTCCCAATTTATTCCAAAATCAATTATCATGTTTATACCTCTTTTTTTATTATCTTATTAATGAGTATATTAGTGTTGAAGTTCCTGCAAGTATCATTAATAATGCTAAAATACCGGCCATTATTTTTACAAAAATTTGTCCTTTATCATATTTTTTATTTTTTTCTTGCTCTTTTTTCATTTTCATTTTCCTTCCTAAATTCTTTTTTATTATATCATATATATTTTATTTTTCTATATTTTTATTAAAATTTTATTTCTTATTTTTTTATTATTTAACTCGTGGATTTTCTCCCACCGAAGTGGGAGGACTACTTAACTTGTGCAATGATTATTGTGTTGTTAAGCATGTCCTGGATTTCTTGAGGGGTATACCCCTCAAGTTCGAGAACCGCTCGAATGACATTTTCGAGCAGTTCTTTGGTGTGCTCATTTTGCTCCATTTTGCACACCTCCTTCCGAAAGAAACACGTTTTCGAGTTACATAACTATTTTATCACATATTTTACATAATATCAACATTTTTTACAATATCTAAAATCATTTTTGGTTTTTCAATCTCTTCATCAACTATTTTTATAACCTCCAACAATCTCCTTTTGGCTTGTTCCAATTTCTCCTTTGAATTTGCATATATTGTAAGCAATATATCATCTTTATGTACTTTATCTGAAACTTTTTTATTCAATATAATTCCTACAGTATTATCAATATCATCTTCTTTTTGAAGTCTTCCTGCTCCTAAATCACAAACAATTTTACCAATTTCTTTTGCATCCATACTTTGTACATAACCATATTCTTTACTATATATTTTTTCTATATAGTTTGCTTTTGGAAATTGATTTGTATCTTTTATATAAGAAATATCTCCTCCTTGGTTTTCTACTAATTGTATAAATTTATCATATCCTTTTCCATTTTCTATATTTATCAATAATTTTGCTTTATTTTCTTCAATATTTTCGCCTTTTCCTGCAAGTTTCATCATATATGCACCTAATTCTAAGACCACTTCTTTTACATCTTCTGGCATATTACCTTTTAAAAATTCAATTGCTTCTATCACTTCTAAAGAATTTCCTATTGCATATCCTAATGGTTCATCCATATTAGTTAATATACATACAGTTTCTTTATTTGCCAATTTTCCTATGGCAATCATTTCATTTGCCAATTCTTTCGCTCTTTCTTTAGATTTCATAAAAGCACCTAAACCACAAGTAACATCTAATACAATTTTCTGTGCACCACTTGCAATTTTTTTACTCATAATACTAGAAGCAATTAGTGGTATACTTTCTACACAAGAAATACTATCTCTTAAACTATATATTTTTTTATCTGCTGGTGCCAAATTTAATGTCTGTGAAATCATACTAATACCTATTTTTTCCACATTTTTTACAAAATTGTGGATATCTATACCTGTTTTATATCCTGGTATAGATTCTAATTTATCAACAGTTCCTCCTGTAAACCCTAATCCTCTTCCAGACATTTTTGCTACTGGTACACCTAAAGAAGCAACTAATGGTAATAAAATTAAAGATACCTTGTCTCCTACTCCCCCTGTTGAGTGTTTATCAACAATTATTTCGTTTAAGTTTGATAAATCTAGTTTTTCTCCTGAGTTTGCCATTGCTATTGTTAAATCTGTTGTTTCTTGTTTTGTCATTCCATTTAAATAAATTGCCATGATTAATGCAGATGCTTGATAATCTGATATTTTACCACTTGTATATTTTTGAATAAAATATTCAATTTCTGCTTTTGACAATTCTTTTTTATCTCTCTTTTTTTCTATAATATCTAAAATATTCATAATTACATCCCTTTCTCAGGCATAAATTTAGTTGGAAAAGAATTAATTTTTTAACTTTTTCTTTTATACAAAATTTTTAATAAATGTTTTTCTATGTATTGAACATGGTCCATATTGTTTTAATGCTTCTATATGTTTTGCTGTTCCATATCCTTTATGATTACTAAAACCATATTGTGGATAAATTTCATCCCATTCACGCATAATTCTATCTCTTGTTACTTTTGCAATTATTGATGCAACTGCTATATTATAGCATTTTGCGTCTCCTTTTATAATAGAATCATATGGTATTCCCTTTGTATTAATATGTGTTAAAGCATCAACTAATATTAAATTAGGTTTTACATCTAGTTCTTCTACTACTGTTGTAACACCTTGTTTTGTTGCATTTAAAATATTGATTTCATCTATAATGTCTTGTCCTATTATAGCAACTGAATAACTAATTGCTTCTTCCAAAATAATATCATATAATTTTTCTCTTTTCTTTTCTGATATCTTTTTAGAGTCATTTACTCCTTCTATCATAGAATCTTTTGGCATAATAACCCCTGCAACAACAACAGGACCAGCTAGTGGCCCTCTTCCTGCTTCATCTATTCCACAAATATATTCAAATCCTTTATTGTAAATTTCTTTTTCCATACTTTTTAAATTTGTTAATCGTTCTATTTCTTTTTCTTTTATTGTTTCCACTCTTCTTTCATTATATCATTTTTTGTTCTCTTTTTTATTATATTTCTATTTTCTCTATATCTGTCAAAGAATATTTTCCTTGATATCCATTTGTATAGTATATTTCTGCTGATGTATCTTCAATATTATATACTATAACATACCAGCCTTCATCATTATTAGATTGTACATTATTAATTCCCATTTTTTCTAAATTCTGTGTTGTTAATTTATATACTTTACCTCTATTTATGTCCTCTTGAGTAATTCCCATATTTAATAAATCACTTACAATTTCATCATCACTATTAACTACTGCCCCTTTATCATCTCCAACTAAGTTTTCTTTGGCTTTCTCATACATTGTATCAGTATTTGGATTAACTCCTAATTTAAAGCTTGCATTTTCTACATATTCTTTTGCTTTTGTTTCAATTAATAACATATTTGTTTTTAGTCCCTCTAAATTTGCTTTTTTAATAGATTCCATTCCTGTATTAATTGTTATTCCTGCTAATATTAATAATACTATTATTGTAATTACTAATGCTATTAATGTAATTCCTTTATTATCTTTCATTTTTTCTATCATTCCTTTCTTACCTTTTATTATTTTCTATGTAGCTTTTATTATATATTTTTCAACCTTTTCCTACTCAAATTATATTAGTAATTTTTTATATTTCTCGACTTTTTATTCATAAATATAGAAATTGACAAATCCACAAACATCTAATCTTGTTGTATACAAAAAAATCTTAAATAGAGTCAAGATTTTCTGTGGAATGCTTTATATTATAGGAAGTTCGGAGAACTTTCTTATAATATAAAAATAAGGTGGCAAAACTACATCTGTTCATTATCGTTTTCCACGAATTTATTCTACAATATTATTTTGACTTTGTCTATAATATTAGATTTTTTTTATAAAAATCCTATTTTCTTCACATAAAATTCACAAACCTATTGTATCATATGCTAAAAATAGGTTAATATATATATTAATAGGAGGTTAATACATATGGAAAATAATAATCAAGAAAATAACACAAATTCAACTCATGAAAATTCTTCAAGTTTTAAAACTGTTTCTAATCCAAATAACTATAAAGCAGTTTATGAAATTAATGACAAACCAAAAAAGAAATCAAATTTTGTAAAAAATATTGTTTTACCATTTTTTAGTGGAGTTGTTGGATGTGCAGTTGTACTAGGTACTTGCTTTGGTGTTCCAACAATTAGAAATCAAATTATGGGAAATACTAATTCTAATACATCCAATAATTCTTTTAATACACAATCAACTGGACATGTTGACCAAGTTTCTTTATCTAATTATTCTGATACTTCTGTATATGTAGCTAATAAAATTTTGCCTTCAATTGTAGGTATTCAAATTGAATATAATGTTACATCTATGTTTTCTATTTTTGGAGGAAGTCAATCTTCTACTGCCACTGCTTCTGGTTCAGGTATCATTATTAGTGATGATGGATATATTTTAACTAATAATCATGTTGTTTCTTCTAATGAATCTGGGTCATATTATCAAGTATCAGAAGCTACCAAAGTTACAGTTTCTTTGTTTAATAATGAAACTAAATATGATGCAACAATAGTTGGTACTGATGAACAAACTGATTTAGCAGTTATTAAAATTGATGCTACTGGATTAACTCCAGCAGAATTTGCTGATTCTGATTCTATAAAAGTAGGAGAATTTGCAATGGCAGTTGGTAGTCCTTTAGGTTTACAAAGTACAATTACTTGTGGTGTAGTTAGTGCTGTTAGCAGAGAAGTTACTTATTCAGATGGTAAAACTTATACTCTAATCCAAACAGATGCTGCTATTAATGCTGGTAATAGTGGTGGTGCTTTGGTAAATAGTGAAGGAAACGTAATTGGTGTTAATACTTTAAAATTAACAGGAAATGATGTTGAAGGTATGGGATTTGCTATTCCAATTAATTCTACAACAGATATTACTTCTCAATTAATTAAATATAGTAAGGTTAGAAGGCCATATATTGGTATTACTGGAATGGATTTAAATTCTGAAACTGCTAAAAAGAATAATCTAGTAGAAGGTATCTATGTAAAAAATGTTGAAACATTTTCTTCTGCTGAAAAAGGTGGCATAAAAATTGGTGATGTAATTATTAAAGCTAATGGAAAAGATATAAAAACAATGGATGAATTAAACGAAATTAAAAATTCTCTTAGTATTGGTGATGAAATGACAATTACAGTTAATAGAGATGGTAAAAAAATTGATGTAACAATTACATTAGGTGAACAGCCTTAATAAAGAGGGGGTCCTAAATCGGTCCCCCTCTTATTTTATTATATAAAAAATCGACTTTTATCTTTACTCTATTTAAGATTGTATACAACAAAGTTAGGCTTTTTGTAGCAAAATTTTATATAATTACTAAATCCATTTCACTAGTTATATTTTTGTTTCCATATGCATATATAATATAAATATTACCATCTTTGATAAAAAATTCTTTAGAGTTTTCTATATTATACTTTTCATTTTTAGGGTCTCTTTCAAAAATTTCATATCCTAAACTTCTTAAATCTTCTACTTTTTTATATGCTATTGTTATTTCTTTTTCTATTTTATTTTGTACATCTTGCACATTTAATTGTTTTAAGTTAATCACTTCTTCTAATGTTATTTCTTTATTATTTTTTAAGTCAAAATTAAATGTTTGAATAATTACTCTTTGTGCATTTATTCCCTCTTTTAAATTTGTTTTAATTATTAATGACAAAATATCATTTTCTATTGTTGCTTCATATTGAAGTGTATAAATAATATTTTTATTTTCTGTCTGTAATGTACTTATAGCTTTTTCTTCATATGTTTTTTTAATTTCCTCATTATATGTTGCTATAGCATTGTTATCAATATTAATATATGGAATATTTATGTTTATATCATAATTATTTTTTTTACTCTCATCTTTTGTATAATATGTATATACTATTTCTTGCCCTTCATCTATTTTTTTTATATCTACATCTGTTGTATATTCTTCTAATTTATTTTGAAATATATTATCAAAATTATTTATTAATAATTGATATTGTTCATCTGATTTTGTTGAACTTGAACCACCTATTGTAACTAATCTATCTAATTCATCACTTCCATAATAAATTGACAGTCCTGTTATAATGATTGCTATAATACAAGTAATTATTGAAATTGTATATAAAATAACTACTTTAACATTGGTTTTTTCCTTCTTGGGCAAAATTATTTTCATATGAATACCTCTTATCTGATTTTCAACTATAAATTATTATTTATTAAGTTTATTTTTTATTTAATATATTTACTTAAATTTTTATACCTAATATAAACTACAATACTTACTGCTGAAACTATTAATACTAAAATCATTACAGTTCTAAGTCCTGCGTTAGGCAATCTACTTGGAGGTGTCTTATTAGGTGTATCAGTATTTCCATTATTGTCAGAATTAACATTATCAACTTTTACATTATCTAAATAAATTTCTACTTCTACATCTGTATCCATTTTCATAGATTTTGATATAGCTACTGATTGATTTCCTCCTTTTATTGCTACTTCTTTTATATATAAATATACTGTATTAGAGTCTGAAACTTCTGCATAATTTTTAATATCTTTTGTGTTTATTTTAAATTGAAGTTTATCTTTAGAAGTTTGGTTTTCTGTTATTTTTACCCAATCTTGTATATTAGTTTCATCTTGATTTGAAGATAAATAGTAATAATATTCATAACTATCATTATTTGTATTTTTAACTATTCCATTTACTGTCATATCTATTACAAAATATTCTTTTGTGTCTTTATCAGTAAATGTATAATATTTAACACTATTTATATCACAATTAGCTTTGTCAAAGTTAGAATTTTTAGGAGTTTCTTGTGCTACTATTTCTACATCAAAAGTAGTTGTTTTAGATTGATATGTTATAGTTATAGTATTTTTTCCTAATTCTTTATTATCAAAACCTGTAGCTTTAACTTCTTCTGAAGTTAAGTCTATTTCTTCACTAGAATTATCATTATAACTGATTTTTAATAATCCACCTGTTAAGTCTAATTCTTCTTTATTTTGTATATATTTTGTTTTTGAAGGTTTTTTACTAATTGATATTCCTGTAATTGCTTTTTCTTCTACTGTTATTGATTGGTCTACACTTTTGTCTTCATATTTTATAGTTACACTTGTTTGTCCTACTTTTAAATTTGTTCCATTTTCAATTGTATAGTCTGTTATTTCTTGAGTTAAACCATCTTGATAAGTTCCTGTAACAACCATACCAGTTTTATCAAAATTTTGTCCAACTACATATTTAGTTTTATTAGGTGCTTTTGTTATATTTATTTGTGTTAATGGATTAGGTGTTACTGTTATTGCTTGATTAACTGTTTTTTCTCCATAACAAATAGTTACTTCTGTTTGATTAACTTTTAAGTTATTTCCATTTTCAATTGTATAATCTGTTATTTCTCTTTCAGTTCCATCTTTTGATATTGCTTTTACAACCATTCCTGTTCTGTCAAAGTTTTCTCCTTCTTTATACTCTAGTTTAGTAGGTGGTGTTGTTATTTTTAATTCTACTATATCATTTTTTTCTACTGTTATTGGTTGTTCTACACTTTTATCCTCATATGTTATAGTTACACTTGTTTGTCCTGATTTTAAATTTGTTCCATTTGTAATACTATAACTTGAACTATCTAATATTACAGAAGGTTTTGTTTTGCTATTATAATTTGCTTTTACAACCATTCCTGTTTTATCAAAATCTTCTCCTTCAAAATATGATGTTTTAGTAGGTGGTGTTGTTATTTCAATATTTTTTAAAGTTTCATCCATTAATTCTGATGTTGTGAAAGCTTTTATTGTACTGTCACCATTAGGTAATAATATTCCTAAACCAGATTGTGAAAGTTTACCTAAATCATACCATTTAGGATTTTCTAAATCATTCCCAATAGCAACAAAACATTTTTCATTTTCAATTTTTACATTTGCATATGGATTACCAATTGAAATATTTGGTTTTCCTTCCATTGCAAAAATGGTTTTATTTGTATGACTTTGAATCTCTACAACTACTGCAAAAGAATTTGAATTTATTTTAATAGGTTTAGCAAATTCTAATGTATGATAACCTGCATTAAATGTTTCTGTTTCTCCTGATTTTAATTGTACTAATTGTAAATCTTTTTTTGTTCTACTTGTTCCATTAGGATTTACATATACTTTACATGTATATGCATCAGGTGCATATAATGATATTTGGTTTAAATATTCTGTTCCATTTGTCTTTTTATCAAATATATTACTTAACATTACATTTGAGCCATTCATTTGCATAACCATACTCATTCCAAGTTCATCATAAGCATATATATTTTCATAATTAACACTATCATTTGCTTTAACTATTCCAGACATCTCTGTTGAGATATTTACATCTTCATAAGATACATAAATAAGTCCATTATCTCCATATTTTGCATATACAATATCATTTTCAATTATCCAATTATTTTGTTCTGCTATATTATTTACAAATTCATTTGGTATTTCTTCTGCACTATTCCAACCATTTGCAATACATTCATCTGCAAACTTGTCAAATATTACTATTCTTAATTCGCTTACATTTCCAATTTCATTTTTTTCACCCCAAGAGTTTCTTACAATCCATGCTCCATTTGATTTAGGTCTTGAATCTTCAGCAAAATTATTAATACTATAATTATCATCCCAACCAATAATTGAAATAGCATGGTCTGATGGGTGTTCCTCTATATTATCACAAAATTTTCCAGCAGTACTCTCATTATAACAACTAAAATCAGAAGTACTAGCAGAAGCTCCATGTAAACCTGCATATATTGAACCATAATTTTGTATATGTTGCTTAATTTCATTCATAATTTCAGTTTTATTTTCACCTGATTCTTGTTGGTAGTCTGGAAAATCTACTGTATCATATAATTGACTAGATATTGTTTTATTTTTTATTTGGTTAATATCTATAATATTTTCGTTATTTTCAAATGGCATTTCAGATTCTAATACTGCTCCATATCCATTTGCCAAATATGAATCAGCCATTAAAATAGTTCCACCACTTCCAACAGTTCTATTATATCCATTTGGATTTTCTTCATTGTTTAAAAAATATCTACTTGTAGCATATTCCATATGTCTTTCTGAAAAATCATATACTATTGATAAATTTATTCCTTTTTTATAATTAGATAAAGCAAGGTTTGTCTCTAATGAAGATATTCTTGCAAAAGCCCAACATGTATTTGTTTGTTGCTGATTTCTTATTGTTAAGTTTTCTGGAATTACATCTTTTAAATTATATTTTGGGTTAATACTTGCTTTTAGAATTTTTGCATTATATATTGGATTAGTATATTCCATTTTTGTATATGGTATTTCATACATTCTAGGCATCATAGTATCTTTCTTTTCTTCTTCAGAAAGTTCTAACCATTTTTTAAATTCCTCTGTATATTCAACTTTTTGAAATACATTTTCACTATTAGTTGCCAATACTTTGTAATCTGCTAATAAAATTAGTGTAAAAACTAATAATGCTATTACAATAAACATTTTCTTTAGTTTTTTAATCATTTCCTTTTTTCTCCTATTTTATTATATTTTTATGTGATTTATTGATATTTTAATCACATAATATAGTTTTATGATTTTATTATATATTTTATATCAAAATTTGTCTACATGATTTTATAAAACGTCACGAAAATTTAATAATATTGTTACAATTCATAGTAGTTATATTACAATATTAACCTTATTTAGTTTTCTATGTGCAAAAATATGTTTAAAAGTTTTGTATTTTTTAGTTTACTTATATAGAACAAAAGAGGCATGATTAAAATTTTATGACCTTTTAGATTACTCTTCATGCCTCGTCTTTGTTCACCCGCTAAAATTGCAAAGCAATTTTCTGTGTAATGCTTTATGTTATAGGAAGTTCAGAGAACTTTCTATAATATGAAAAAACAAGACATTAATTTTTTATTAATATCTTGTTTTTATGTATTAAAATTTTCTTTTTCTTGCTGCCTCAGATTTTTTCTTTCTTTTTACACTAGGTTTTTCATAATGCTCTCTCTTACGAACTTCTTGCAATACTCCATTTCTAGCACATTGTCTTTTAAATCTTTTTAGAGCATCTTCTATATTACCATTATTAACTTTTATTTCTAACATTTAAATTCCCCTCCTTCCGGTCATACGAAAACTGTATGTTGGGATAACCCTTCTTCAACAATATATATTATACATTATTGGTTATTGCTTGTCAATAGAATTATTTTCTTAAACAGGATAAAACCATGAAAAAATTTCTCCAAATATAAAAATCAAGTAAAAAAGCTACAAAATAGAAGTTTAAAGAAAATAAGAAAAAGTATTTCAAAAAATTTAAAAAAGAGACAGTTGCAATATTCAAAATATTATGTAATTTTATGTGTTAAAAAAATACTAATAAATAATTTTAAAATTTGTCCAAAAATAAATTTTATATCCGTTTTAATTCAAAAATACTAGGCAATTTCTAAACCTCCTAAACGTGCATATTTGAAAAAGAAAGAATAACCGTTTTTTGCAATTCCCATAAAATTTTTCTTTTCTTCTTCTGTATAATGTCCATCTTCTAAAACTACTTCATAACATTTAATTCATTTATTTTTCCTAAGAACTTATAGATTTATTCCTCAACACATTTGTCGTTAGTTCAAAATAAATATTTATTGTCCGTGAATAATTAAGAAAACAAGCCTCCTATAAAGTCAAATATTGGATTTTCAAATAATAATTGTCTCATCCAACTATTTGTAAATGGTATAACCCATAATATACCACCAATAATAAGTACTGCTACAATTGTTAATCCTACAGCTATCCAATCATTCTGATTTATTTTTCTTTTTTGTCTACTTTTTGGTTTATTTGTCCATAATACTTTCACTAAATCTATGATTCCAAATATTGTCCCAACATTACTGTTATTTGGCACATGTTCTGTTTTTTGTTTTTCCTCTCTATTTTTTGGTATAAATTGATTTTCTTTTTCTTTATTACTTTGTTGATATTCTTGAACATCATTTTCATTTATGTCTTTATTCACTTGCCTACTAGTTCTCTCTTTTTGTAATTCCAAATCATATTGTGTTCTTAAGAAACTATTTGATATTATATTGTATGCTTCATTAATATCTTTCATCTTTTTTTCTGCTTCTCTTTTCTCAACAGATGAATATAAGTCTGGATGATATTTTTTTGCTAATGTCTTGTATGCTTTCTCTATAATTTCTTGTGATGCTTTTTCATTCACTTCTAAAATCCCATAATAATCTTTCATATCTATTCCTCTATTTTATTTTTATTTTGTAATTTTATTTTATATTAAAAAAAAGAAAATAGCAATATAATTTGCTACTTTCTTTATATTTTGTATTTTATTGTTCTTCTCCAAATATTGCTTCAAATTCATCAGAATTAATTTTTTCTTTTTCTAATAAAATTCCAGCAACTTGATGTAATTTATCCACATTATCAGATAATATCTTTTTCGCTCTATTATATCCAGTATCTACAATTCTCTTTGTTTCCTCATCAATAACAGATGCTGTTTCTTCTGAATATTCTTTTGCATGGCCAAAATCTCTTCCCAAAAATACTTCATCTTGACTAGAGCCAAACATTAATGCTCCTATTTTCTCGCTCATACCATATTTTGTTACCATACTTCTTGCAATTTGTGTTGCTCTTTCTATATCATTACTTGCACCTGTTGATATATCATTTAAGATAAGAGCTTCTGCTACTCTACCACCTAAAAGTGATACAATATTTTCTTCCATCTCTGTTTTTGACATGAAATTTTTATCTTCTGTTGGTCTATACATTGTATATCCTCCAGCCATACCTCTAGGTACTATTGATATCTCATGTACAGGGTCTTGTGTTTCTAAATAATGACTAACAACTGCATGGCCTGCTTCATGATAAGCTACCAATTTATTTTCTTTATCACTTCTTACTCTTGTTTTCTTTTCAGGTCCCATTGTTACTTTAACCATGGCATCTTCAATTTCTCTCATTCCAATTTCATTCATATTTCTTCTAGCTGCTAGTAATGCTGCTTCATTTAATACATTTTCTAAATCTGCTCCTGCAAATCCTGATGTATTTTTTGCAATAATTTTTAAATCTACACCATCTGCTAGTCTTTTCTTTCTACTATGCACTTCTAAGATTTGTTCTCTTGCTTTTACATCTGGTAATCCTACAACAATTTGTCTATCAAATCTGCCAGCCCTTAATAATGCTTTATCTAATACATCTGGTCTATTTGTTGCTGCTAAAACAATAACACCCTCATTTTCTGCAAAACCGTCCATTTCAACTAGTAATTGGTTTAATGTTTGTTCTCTTTCATCATGTCCTCCACCAAGTCCTGCTCCTCTTTGACGTCCAACAGCATCAATTTCATCTATAAATATGATACATGGTGCATTTTTCTTAGCTTGGTCAAATAAATCTCTTACTCTTGATGCTCCTACACCAACAAACATTTCTACAAAATCTGATCCACTTATAATAAAGAAAGGTACTCCTGCTTCTCCAGCTACTGCTTTTGCAAGTAATGTTTTACCTGTACCTGGTTGGCCAACTAATAAAACACCTTTTGGTATTCTTGCTCCCATGTCTGTAAATTTCTTAGGATTTTTTAAGAATTGTACTATTTCTTCTAATTCTTCTTTTTCTTCATCTACACCTGCAACATCTTCAAATGTAATTCTATTTTTATCTGCTGGTGTCATCATTCTAGCTTTACTCTTTCCAAATGACATTGTCTTACTTCCAGGAGCTCCACTATTGTTTCCTCCCATTGTTAATAACCAGAAAAGTATAAATACTATTAATATTGCAAATGGTGTTACTAATGGAAGTAGTGC
The DNA here is from genome assembly GCA_947364715.1 of uncultured Clostridium sp. Classification (GTDB taxonomy): domain Bacteria; phylum Bacillota; class Clostridia; order TANB77; family CAG-508; genus CAG-269. The sequence continues at coordinate 39,345 of CANAUI010000002.1, read as the reverse complement.
CATAAAGATAGATTCTGATTTTTCTTCTAATGTAAAGTTTCCATTATTTATGAATTCTTCCACATATGTCATAAATGTTTCCATGTCTGGTATATTAGTTTCTTTTTTCATATTGTCATCTTTTAATTCTACTTCTGCTGTTTTTCCATCAGCATTAATTACAATAGATTTGACATTATTGCTATTTATATTTGTCATTAATTCTGAATAAGCTAATCTAGAATTACTATTTTCCACTATTGAAGATAATACAACTAAAAAAATTACAATTATAATTAGCCACATTGCTAATGTTTTTATTCCGTTTTTCAAAACAATTCCTCCTCTTTATTCTGTTATATTAAATATAACATCAATCCTTTTGTTTTTTATTTACACAATATTTGTGCATTTTTATTATTTTCCAGCACTCTATCATATTGTTTTTTCTTTTTCAATAGTTTTTTGTATTTCTTTTTTGTTACAATTTATATCTATTTTCTAAAATATTACGGCTACTTATACTTCCTTAGAAATTTTTATTTGTCCATTTTTAATAAAAATTTTCAAATTTTTATTTGGCATTAAAAATTTATTTCCAACATTATTTAAACATAATTTTATAATATCTTCTATATGTATTTTCTCAATTCCTTTACCCATATTAAAAAGTCTTGTTATAGTATATAAAATTATATTTGATTTTATTACTTTTTCTTGTTCATTAAATCTTTTCAAATCTAATAAAATATATTCATTATCTTGTGCAGTTTTTTTGTCTTGTATAGTTTTTTTATCTTGCTCCATTAACTGTTTAGTTGAAATATTTTCTTTTTGCAATTGTAAGTTTAAATTTTCTTCTATAACAATTTGTTCATAAATCTTTTCAGTTTGTTTTTGTATATATTCTTCTTGTTCTATTACAAGTTCAGAAAGTCTATTTATTGTTTCAATAACATTAGGATTAAATTCTTTCTTTATATATGGAATAACAACATTTCTAATTTTGTTTCTAGTATAAATATTTTCAAAATTAGTTTTATCAATTCTTGGTTTTATATTATTTTCTTCACAATATTGTTCTATTTCTTTTCTTTCACATTCAATTAATGGCCTAATATATCTATCTCTTGCTGGTTCAATTCCTTTTAATCCTTTTATACCACAACCTCTTAATTCATTCATAATTATGGTCTCTACTTTATCATTTTTGTTATGTGCAATAGCAATCTTATTTGCTCTTACTTTCTGTAATATTTCATAAAAAAATTCATGTCTTGCATTTCTTCCAGCTTCTTCTATGCTGATTTTATTAGTATTAGCCATTTTTTTAACATCTATACTTTTTGTGTAAAATTGTATATCATTTTTTATACAATAATTTTTGACATATTGTTCATCTTCTTTTGCTTCTTCTCTAATCATATGATTAACATGGGCAACCACAAAATCAAAACTTGCCAAAGGGGACGTGCCATTTTGGCAACTTTGATGTTTTATTCTTGTCAAAATCTCTAACAAACACATAGAATCAGGTCCTCCTGACACACCAACAACTAGTTTGTCTCCTGGACTTATTAATCTATATTTCTTTATTGTTTTTATTGCCTTTATATAACAATCTTCCTTTATTCTTGTTCCCATATTCTCTCCCATCTATTTACTCAATTCTGTATTCAATCTTCTTAATGTTTCTCTTCCAATACCTAATTTTTCTGACATTATTCTATATGAAATCTTTTTAGATTTCAACCTAATAACTATTTCCCTTAAATTTTCTCTATTCTTTATCAAAATATTTTTGTCTATTTGTTTTTCTAGTATATATTTATCTATTTCCTTTTGACATATACTTCTTTTATCTTCATCTGTATTTTCTAAAAAAATTATATTATCATTGCCTTTTGAAGTGTTTTCATCTCTATCATGATTTTGATTTATAAGACCATCTTTAAGATATCTTTCTAATACTGTCATCGCTTTTGTCTGACTATCTTGATATAATTTTGTAAAACTAGAATATTGATATTGATTCCTATTTTTACAAATTCCGGCCTTTACTGGGTTATCATGAATATAATCTATACATCTATATAAGTGTTTCCATGAGTCAATCATTTGTGCTTTGTATCGATTTTTAAAAACATATCCTGTTCTATCATATTCTTTATTATAATACATAGCATATTGAGTGTTTACTTTGTGCATGAACTTTGACATGTTTTCAACTGTTTCAACTTTGATTAATATATGTGTGTGATTATCCATAATAGAATATGATAATATATTAACATCAAATTCATCTTTGTATAGAAATATGAATTTTTCATACACTGCTTTATCTTTATTGTTTTCAAAAATATATTCTCTATTGATTTCTTGTGTCATTAAATGAAAAAAGGACCCTGTTATATACTTTCTTGCTGTTCTTGGCATTATTCACCTCTTGTATTAAAATGTATGCCCCTATATAACATTGCCCCTATTTTATTTTTTATAAAAATGAGTATATTGTGAAAAAAGTTGCCAAAATGCCCCGTCCCATTTGGCACATTGTGAAAAGAGTTGCCAAAATGGGACTGGGCATTTTGGCACATTAGTCATCAAATCTCTTTTCTAAATTAACAAATTTTGTATAACTGCCTAACCATAATAATTCTACTGTTCCTAAAGAGCCTCCTCTATGTTTTGCTAGGATTACTTCTGCAATATCCTTTTTTTCGCTATCTTTATTATAGTAATCATCTCTGTATAAAAACATAACAATATCTGCATCTTGCTCTATTGCTCCTGATTCTCTTAAGTCTGATAACATTGGTCTATGGTCTGGCCTTTGTTCTACTGCTCTTGATAATTGTGATAATGCAATAACTGGTACACTTAATTCTTTTGCTAGTATTTTTAGTGACCTACTAATTTCTGATATTTCTTGTTCACGGCTTCCATTTCTTTTATTGCTTCCTTGTACTAATTGCAAATAGTCAATAACTACCATTCCAATATTTTTTTCTAATTTTAATTTTCTACATTTTGCTCTAATTTCCATAACAGATATTCCTGGTGTATCATCTATATATATTTCTGCATCTGATAATGGTCCTATGCTTCCTGCTAATTTTGTCCAATCATTTTCTTCCAATTTTCCTGTTCTTACTTTATTACTGTCTACCATTGCTTCACTACATAAAATTCTGTTTACCATTTGTTCTTTTGACATTTCTAAACTGAAAATAGCTACTGGTACATTAGCACGTACAGATGCATTTGTTGCTATATTTAAGGCAAAGGCAGATTTCCCCATTGCAGGTCTTGCAGCAATTAAAACTAAATCTGAGCCATGAAATCCAGCTGTTTTATAATCTAGTTCTGTAAATCCAGATGGTACACCTGTAATATGCTGTTTTCTATTATATAATTCTTCCAATTGTGTGAAACTATCTACAAGAATGTCTTTTATAGGTGAATAACTTTTTTTATCATTATTTTGCATAATGTTAAATATCTTTTTTTCTGCCTCTTCCATAATATCTGATACATCTTCTGTTGGGTCATACCCTAATTCGATAATTTCATTTGCTGTTTTTATTAGATGTCTTACAGTTGATTTTTCTTCTACAATTTTCACATATTTCATAGCATTTGCTGTTGTTGGAACTTTATCTGGTAAACTTGCTAAATATTCTAGTCCTCCCACCTGTTCGAATTTACCTAATGATTCTAATTCAGCCTTAACAGTAATTATATCGACTGGTTCTGCTCGATTATATAAATTAATTATTGCTTCATAAATTGATTTATTATCTGTTCTATAAAAATCACTTTCTTTTAAGACTTCTATAGCAGATATAACTGCATCTTTATCTGTTAGCATACTTCCTAAAACAGCTTGTTCTGCTTCTATATCATGTGGTGGTACTTTTCCTAATTCCATTTTTTAGCCTCCACTATAACTTTATATATTTTTTTAGTTTCTATATATTTTATCTATCATGTATATTTTATCTATCATATATTTTTTTATTCTGAAATAACATCAATTCTTAGCTTTCCCACTACACCTTCAAATAATTTTATTTCAATATTGTGAACACCAAGTGTTTTAATTGTTTCTTTTGTGTCAATTTTCTTTTTGTCTACTTCTATTTGATATTGTTTTGATAATTCTTGTGCAATATCTTTACTAGACACTCCACCAAATATTTTTCCATTTTCTCCTGATTTTACTTTCATTTTTAACAATATCTTAGATAGTTTATCTGCTGTTTTCATTGCATCTTCTTTTTCTTGATTTTTTTGATATTTAGCAGAATCTTGTTTTGCTTTTAATTTTGCCATATTTTCTTTGTTTGCTTCTACTGCTAAATTTTTAGGGAATAAGAAGTTTCTTGCATATCCATCTGATGCATTTATTACTTCATCTTTTTTTCCTACCCCTTTTATATCTGCTTTTAAAATTACTTTCATATTGCTTCCTCCTTTAACTTTCTTGGTTTGCCTGTACTATATTTTATATTTAAAAGAAACTATTACTTTTTTAACAAGTATAAATAATTACTAATTTTCTATTTCTGAGAAATATTCATTAATTCTATTAATTAATTCTTGTTTAGTTTCTTCCATTGTCATTCCCTCAACTTGTGCACCTGCTAGGGTGATGTGACCACCACCACCTAATTTTTCTAATATAACTTGTACATTAATATCTCCTATTGACCTTCCACTAATACAAATTTTATTTCCTACTTTTCCCATTACAAATGATGCTGTTATATCACTAATTGTTAATAATTCATCTGCTACTTTTGCACATATTAAGCTTGCTTCTTTATCTTTCTTTTCATAAGTTGCTATTGCTATTGTATCATTAATAATTTCTGCTTTTTTAACAATTGATGCTATTTTATTAAATGTATCAAAATTACTTTGAAACCATTTCTTTACTCTAATAATATTTACTCCACATCTACGCAAATATGCTGCTGCTTCAAAAGTTCTAACTCCTGTTTTAAATGTAAAGTTTTTTGTATCCATCATAATTCCTGCATATAAGCTTTCTGCTTCAATAGTTTTTAAATCTATTTTTGCTTCAGCATATTGTAATAATTCTGTTACTAATTCTGCTGTTGATGAAGCATATACTTCTTGAAAAGTTAATGTGGCATTTTCTATATAGTCTGCACTTCTTCTATGATGGTCTATAACAACAATTTTGTCTGTTCTTTTTAACAATTCTGGTGATTCTACATATGTTGTTTTATGTGTATCTACAACAACTACTAGTGTTTCTTTATCTATGTTTTCTTCTGCTACCTCTTTTGTTATTAATGTATCTTCATATTCTACATCTTTTTGTAAATCTGTTTTAAAACTTTTTAATGTATTAGTTTCACTACTATCAATAATATATGCTTTTTTATTTAAGCTTTTTGCTAATGTATAAATTCCTATACTAGACCCCATAGAATCTATATCTGGATTTGTATGCCCCATAATCATAACTTTGCTTGAATCTTTTATTAAATTTTCTAATGCATGTGCTACTACTCTAGCTTTTACTTTTGTTCTTTTTTCTACTTCTTGGGCTCTTCCTCCATAAAATTTGTATATTTCATTTTCTCTAATAACTGCTTGGTCTCCACCACGCCCTAATACAACATCCATTGCTGCTTGGGCAGATTTATATTTTTCTTTATCTGTCATACCATCATTTGATATTGCTATACTTAATGTGATTTGTACATTTTCTTTTGTATTAATATCTTTTATTTTATCTAAAATACTAAATTTATCTTTTTTTACTTTTTCAAAATATCTCTGTTCAAATAAATATACATATCTATCTCTATCAGACTTAATTAATACACCATTACTTTGGTCTGTCCATTCATAAATGCATTTTTCAATTTCTGCTGTAATTTGTGTTTTTTCTTGACTTTCTATTTGTTGCATAGTTTCTTCATAATTATCTATCATTATAATTGTTACACAAGATTTTGAGTCTTTATATTCTTCTTTTAATTTTACTATTTCGGTTTCATCTATAAAATATAACATCATCATATATTTGTTATTGTTTCTTTTGTCATGTTTGCTAGAATGAACAAATTTCCCTAATACTTTATAGTTCTTATTATTTAATTCTATTTTTTTAAATATATCTTTCTCTTTCGAGTTATGTTTTTCTATTTCTTTTATGTCTAGTTTAATATCTTCTATCAAATTGTCTAAATATTTATTTATATCAACTCCTTCAAATTCAGATATGAATTTTGAACTCCTCCATATGATATTTCCATTTGATTCCATAATAATTAATGGGAATGGTGAATTTATTAAACTACTTTTTGCTGCTGTATCTACTGATAAAGTCAAGTCCTGCAATGTTTCTGATATTTCACTTTTTCTTTTGTTGTTTGCATAATAAGAATATATTATAACACCTATAAATATTAATATAGATGGTATTATCATAATAATATTTTCTATACAGATAATTGTTAATAATATAAAAATAATTACTAAATATATTTTTGATAATAGTTTATCAAAAATTTTTCTATTTTTGTCTTGCATAAGTACTTTTCTCCTTATAATTATTCTATTATATTTTACTTGCAAATAGTGAATTTGTCAAGTTTGGTACTTTTCCTAATTTGTTATTTTGATGTGTTTTTCTACTATATAATTATTAACTTTTCTTGTAACGATTTTTTAATGTTTTATACTATTTAGGTTGCAGACATAGTCTGCCATATGGTATAATTCATAAAAACAAAAGAGGAGGTTAATTTTAATATGAAAAACTTTTTAGAATTTATTAAAAAATATAAATTCATAATACTTACTGTTGTAGTTATCATAATTATTGGTATATGTATAACTGCATTTTTATCTAATAGAAATTCAGAGAAAGAACTTGATTTTTCAGACTTTGAAAAAACTGCAATATATAACTATTTAGAGAATAATTTACTAGATGCTAAATCTTTATACTTAAAAGCTAATAATGATAATTTAAATGAAGTTGAATCTTTACAAATACAAATTCAGGATGCCTTAGATACTTACTTTACTAATAATCCTGATTATACCTCTATATCTGTTAGTGATATTTATGCCATATTAAATAGTGAATATAGTATAGATACCTCTTTAATAGATTTTCATGGGATAGCTTTATCAAATTACGAATATAATTCTGAAACAGATGAAATTGTTGTTAATACTAATAATGATGTCAAACCAGATATTGCATTAATAGATAAATTTTCAAATTTTGACTCTCATTCATTACATATTACTAAAATTACACAAATTTCAGATAATCAATATAAAGTATATGGCAATATTTTAAATAATGATATTGTTGTCTCTACTACTGAAGTAACACTAAAATTAGATAACAATCAATTTGCTATTGAAAATTGTACAATAACAGATTAGTGTTTATTATAGCAAACCTTATGAAACTTTTTAGTTTTGCAATTCAAAGTAAAAATAAAAGCGAGAAATCTCTCGCTTTTATTTTATATATATTTTACTTTAATGATTATATTCCTTTATATAGAAATCATAAGCTATTGTTATGTCTATATCTGTACTAGCATTTATTTCAGAAATACTATTTGGCTCTAAATCTGGTATTGAGGTTGTTATTGTAGTCAATTCGCTTCCATCTTCATTAAGAAATACAATATAAATTTCTTGTGTTTCTACAATTTTGTCATATATATTTTCAACTGTTGCTATAAATTGACTACTTCCTCCTGTTGCTTCAATTCTAGCATCTCTAATCTTCATATCATTATATGTTTTTTCTTCTACTAATTTATCTGATATATTTCTTTTTGTACCATCTTTTATTTCTGCATTAGTATCATTTTCCATAACAATATTTCCATTGCTTTTTTCTACATTTAAAGAATTGTAATCTATTGTTGTATTTGGTGCAGGTTCAAGCCCTTTTTTACTAAATGTTATTATTAAATATCCTATACCAATTACAACTAATACAGCTATAATACATTTTACTGAATTCTTTAATAAATTTTTTTCTTCTGTTTTTTTATCCATCATTTTCCTCCTAAGCATTTATTTATGTCTTTATTTGCTTAAAGTTAATTGTTGTGTTCCAGTTGCAGAATCTGTTGAAACATTAATAGCATATCCATTTGGTCTTGCTGTAACATTTCCTCTTAATGCTTCTGCCCCTTTTATAATTCCATCATAGAAGTTAAATGTTCCTGTATTTACAATACCTGTACTGTTACCATATACTTCTGGAGATGTTTTACTTACTGTGCCATCATCTTGTCCTAAATTTAATGTTCCTGTATTATTAATTGCAATTCCTGAATTATTTACAATTCTACTCATTCCTGTATTTCTACTATCAATAATTGTTAAACTTCCCATATTTTCTATTAAATTATCTAATACACCTGTTGTAATAGTATATCCACCTAAATCTATAATAACATTTTGTTCTTTTTCTATTGTAAACATGTTACTACTATTAATACTATTTAATAAAGTAATAGTCATTGGTGTATCACTTGAACAAGCATTTATTGCAGATTGTAAGTTTGTATATTCAATCTCTCCAATTTTTGCAACAGTTGTAACAGTTCCTGATAAAGCTAAAGTATCACAATAATATCCCTCTACAACATTTGTCTGTGCTTTGTAACCAATTTCTGTATATAAATAATATCCTTTAATTGTACCTTCTTTTCCTTTTACAATACCATCATAAAATCCGATTGCACCAGTTCCTGTATTGGCAATACCATATTGTTCACCTTGAATAACAGGATTTTCTTTATTAACATTTGCATCTTGATTACCAATATTAATTCTACCTGTTGAAGTATTTGTAACTGCTATTGTATCACTTAATATATTTCCACTTAAAATATTTATTGTTCCAGTTCCTTTATTATTTACTCCACTTTTATTTCCTGTAATGGTTGTATCAGAAATATCTATTGTTCCATTAACATTATATACACCTTGTTCATTTTCAGAAATGTTTGTAGAAGTTCCACTAATTCTTGTTGTTCCAGAACTATTGTAAACACCATAATCATTTATATTAATATTTCCACCAGATATATTTGTTGTTCCACCATAGTTAAAACTACCATATGTATTACTTGTAATTGTTCCATTTGTTACATTTACTATTCCTCCACTTATATTATATACACCATATGTATTATCTCTTAATGTTCCTCCTGAAATATTAGCTACTCCATTTTTATTATTGTATATACCATATGTCATTCCTGAAATAGTACCATTTAGTAGTTCAAATGTACCAGCATTATCAATTACTCTATCTTTATATCCTGTTAATATGCCAGAAGTGTTTGCACTTGTGTCTGTTATTTTTAATGTTCCGTTATTATTAATTTTTGTATATATATTTAAAGTATTTCCATTTAGGTCAACTGTTATATCTTTTCCAGTAGAAATATCTATTGTTTCTGCAACAGTTCCTGTTCTTAAAATATTAATTGTTCCTGTTTCTGTAATACTATTAAAAGCTTCTTTTAGCGAATAGTATTCTACTCCTCCAACACTTGCAATTGGTGAATCAATTTTTACCAAAGATATTGTTTCATATTCTTTATTATTATAAGTTTCTTTTCCAATTACTATCTCTGATTTTTCTTCTATTGATGTTATATTTCCATTTATTGCTGAATTTATACCTTTTATAATTCCATCATAAATGTTTAAGTTACAATTTTTATCTGTATAGATACCATTTGTTGTGCCTAAAATACTAGGTATATCCTGTTTAATATTTCCATCTTTAGTTCCTATATTTACTGTTCCTGCTGTTGAATAAATACCATATGCATTATATGATGATGTACCTGTGTATGTACATGATATATTTCCACCAGTTATATTTACATTACCTGTGCTTGTGTTATTAATTCCATATTGAGTGTTACTAGAATTTGATGTTACTATATTTCCTCCTGTCATATTTATACTTGAATTTCCTTGGTTTGCAATTACTGTAGCGCTTCCTCTAATAGTTCCATTTTCAATATTAAGTATTCCTGACTCATTATTTGTTATTACATTATTTCCTCCTGTTATTGTTCCTTGTATAATATTTACCTCTCCTATATTATATATACTATAATTATTTGAACTAACTGTTCCTGAATAAATATTAACTATTCCTGTAACAGAATTATTAATTGTATATCCACTTCCGCCTGTTTTTGAAATTGTACCACCTTTAACATTAACTGTTCCTTCATTTTTTATTACACTATCATTTGCCTTACTACTTGTTATAATTACTCCACTTGTTTCTAGTGTTCCACCTTGTTTTACATATATAGTATTTTTATAAGAATTTGATATTTTAGCCTTTTCTCCTTCAACTGTGTTTATAATTTTAAGACTACCTTCAACAGTAAATACTACATCTTCTATTGCTGATATTATTGGATAATTTTGCAAATCTATTGTAATTATTTTATTATTTGGAACTACTAATGCTGTATCTTGATTTGTATATTGAACTCCTCTTAATATTTTGATTATATCATTTCCAGTAGCTTCATTTATCGCATCTTGTAAATTTGTATAAGTTTTTGTTCCTATTTTTGCGATATCTGATGCTTCTATTCCATATGCATATATTTTTTCATCTGCTGAATACTGTGGTTGTTGAGTTTCTTCTACTTCTGTTATTTCAGAGCCTTCATAAACAGCCTTTGTTGAGCCTTCTATTCTTCCATCATAGAAATTAAACTTTCCATTATAATTACGTAATCCATATCCTTTATAACTTGTTGATGTTCCTGTATATATAGATTTTATATTAGGTTCATTAGTACTTACAATTCCATCACCTTTTGTTCCTATTGTAATTGTTCCTGTATAATTATACATTCCAAATGTATTCGTATTAGTAGTTATACTTATCTCTCCTCCAGTTACTTTGATTGTCCCTGTACTTTTATTATATATTCCATAAATAGGCTTTAAATCTAGATTACGAGTTCTAATAATAATACCACTTATTACTCCTCCTGTTATATTAATTGTTCCTGTATCATTATTATATACCATATAACCATCATAACTACTATCATCATTAATTTCTCCTTCTGTCACATTTATTGTTCCTTTACCTGCATTATATATCCCATAAACATGAATACCTGTATTAGTAATTTTTCCTCCATTTATATTAATTATTCCTTCAACTGCATTATATGTTCCATAAATTGTATTTCCAGTATTAGCAATTTCTCCTCCATTTACATTAATTGTTCCTGTACTTGCATTATATGTTCCATACGAATTATCCTTACCATTACTACTAATATTTCCTCCATTTATACTAATTGTTCCTGTACTCACATTATATGCACCACTAGAAGAATAACCATTGCTACTAATATTTCCTTCATTTATACTAATTATCCCTGTACTTTTATTATATATAGTATAAGAATTATCTACTTTACTATTACTACTAATTTCTCCTCCATTTATATTAATTGTTCCTGTACTTGCATTAAATATTCCAAAAACGTTTTTCTTTTCACTATAAATATTAATTTTACCTCCTGTAATATTAATTGTTTCTGCACTATTATTATATATTCCATAGTTGAACTCATAAGAATTCATTATTATATTTCCACTTTCAATATTTAGAATACCATTATTTATATTACTTATATTAAGACATTTATTAATAAAACTTATTTCTCCATTTTTTTCTGTAGTGGTATCTTTTATAGTTAAAATTCCTTCATTTTCCATATTATAATATCTACTATCTATTTTATGTCCATTCAAATCTAAAATTATGTTTTTACTAAATATTAATGGATATTCTAAATTAAAGTCTTCAATTACTTGTATTACAGTTTCTTTATTATCATCTATATTTTGCATTGCTTCTTCTAATGTTTTATATTTTATATTTTCCACTTGTACAATATCTTTTTCATTTTCTATTTTTTCTAGGTATATAGTCTCAATTTCATCAGTTATTGTATTTTTAATTGTATAACCATCTTTTTGTTTTGTTATATGTCCTGATAATGCTATATTTCCTGTTATGATTCCATCATATATTTCTAATTCCCCCGAATTATTACGAATACCAATATTTTTATAATTCTTTTCTGGTTCATTTATTGTTGTTATTTTTATATTAGAATTTGATATTTCATTATCTTCTTCTCTTCCTAAAACTATTTTTCCATTTTGGGAATTATAAACTCCATATCCAATACCTATATTACTACTAGAATTATTAGTTATTTCTCCTGATTTTATATTAATTACTCCTGTATTTGCATTATATATTCCATAACTAGTACCGGTGCTAACATTAATACTTATAATTCCCCCATTCATATTAAGTATTCCTGTTTTTGCATTATATACTCCTGCACCACTTCCAGAACTATAAGTAACACTGGCACTTATCTTTCCTTTATTTATATTAATAGTTCCTTCTCCACGTATTCCATAAACGTTTCTTTCACCACTACTAATTATTTCACCTCCTTCTACATTGATTATCCCTTTACCTTCACTATATATTCCATAATTGCCATTATTAAAATCATCTTCGGCATCAACGCTTATTTTTCCTCCTGATATATTAACTATTCCTGTACTTGCTTTAACCCCATAGATATTCTTACCTCTAACACTAATTATCTCTCCTCCTGATACATTTATTGTTCCTGTACCTTCACTATATATTCCATAATTTTCATAATTATCATTATATTTAGTTCTAGTACTTATTTTTCCTCCTGTTATATTAATTATTCCTGTACTTTTATTATATATTCCATAAGTATGATATAAACTATTAGTACTTATCTCTCCTCCATTTATATTAATTGTTCCTGTGCCTTCATTATATATTCCATGATTAACTATACTTCCATTAGTAGTATCATTACTTATCTCTCCTCCATTTATATCTATTTTTCCTCTACCTGTATTATATATTACATATCTACTAGTAGTATATATCTTTCCCTCTACAACATTTATTATTCCTGTACCTGTGTTATGTATTACTTCATTATTATGATTATATCTACCAGTAACACTATTGTTAATCTCTCCTCCTGTAATTTTAAATTCCCCATTTTGATTATATATAAGATTATTATAGTTTTGTTGTGATAATATTTTACCTCCAGCTATATTCAAATTTCCCATGTTAGTAATAAGTCTATATGAATCACTACTTGTTCCTGCAATGGAACTATTTATATTCCCATTTTGTTCTTGTGTTAAATCAGTTATTTCTAGACTTCCATAATTGTCTAAAATTGTATTTCTTGAATTTGTAAGCATATATCCATTTAAATTTAATTGTATATTTTGCCCATTATATGAAGTTACTGTATTATCTAAAACTATATCTTTCAACATATTAACTGTAGTTTGTTCTGTATTATTTGGTTTAGCAATACAATCATTAAATGCACTTTGTAATGTTGAATAATAAAACCATTCTATTCTTGCTACATAATCTGATATAACTCTTAAGTTTACAACTGTCATTCCATCTTCTTCTCTATATATTCCTACTGGTCCATAACTTTCTATAGTATCATGTACATTTCCATCTATTGCTATTTTTCCTATAATTGTTCCATCATAATAATTTAATATATTATTATTTTTTATTCCTGTTTTCTTACCTGTAATAGTTGGTGTATTGTCTTCTATTTGATTTGTATTATCTCCTATTGTTAATGTCCCATCATTTTGAATAGCTGTTCCTACTAGGTTTTCTATTTTTCCTGTTTTGTTTTCACTATTATCTATAATTGTCAATGTACCATTATTTGTAATTGTTGGTTGCTCATTTGTTGAACTTCCAATTGTATATCCATTTAAGTCAATTGTTATATTTTTTCCTGCATCAATTACACTTACTTCATCTGTGTCTTTTATAATTTTTATTGTTGCAGATGTTGTTCCAACAGCATCAATTGCATCTTGTATTGTGTAATAATATTCTCCTGTTTCTACAATTTGTACTACTGCTTCTTGTAATTCCACCATATATCTAATAACATTTACATCACTTATATTTCCTGCATTATCTGATACATCAAACCATAAATAATATACTCCTACTTTATTATTTTCTTTAGTTATAGTTTGTCCATCATGTAATTCTTCCCATTGTGTAGGCTCTTCATCTATACTTTTTGACCATCCATATTTGCTTGTTTTTATTTGACTTCCACCTTCATCTGATACATTTACTGTAACTGTTATATCTACTTCTGTTTGGTCCATGTTATATATAAGATATTTAGTTGTTTCTGGATTTATTGTTATTGTTGGTGCTATTTTATCTATATTTTTAACTTCATGTTCTTTAGTTACTAATATAATTCCTGATGCATCTAACATCCTAGCATATATTTTTTTGTTTTCTAAAACAGTTGCTATATATCCATTATCAACATCTTTCCAATCTTGTCCATTTTCACTATATTGTAATGTAGCTCCTTCTAATATTGGATATTTTATCTGTACAGTTACATCTTTGTTTGTCCATATATCATTTGATGGTATTTGTTCTATTGTAATTTCTTGTACTGTAGGTGTTAGAGTAGAACAATATTTTCTTGCATTATCATAGTCATAATATGTATATACCATATATCCTTGTCTTGGAATTACTGTACTTGTATATGGTTTTGCATTTGTTCCCATAATAACTCCATTATAGAAATTATATGTATTATTATTTCTCATATAAATTCCATATTGTCCTCCAGATACAACTGGTGAAATGTCGTTTACTTCTACATTTAAATTTCCTATTGTTATCTTTTTATTTCCAGTGGTATATCCATATATTCCATATGTGCTTCCAACAATTGTACCTCCATATATATTTACAGTAGCAGATGAATTTGATATATATATTCCATTTGTTCCTGTAATATATCCACCATCCATATTTATGGTTCCTGATGAAGATATAGATACTCCATATGTATTTCCAATTATTGTTCCATCATTTATGGTTAGTTTTCCAGAAGAATGATATATTCCATATGCTCCTGTTCCTGTTATTTTTCCTCCTTTTATATTAGCAGTAGCTGAACTATTGTTATATAATCCATAATATCCACTAACTTCTCCTCCATTTATATTAACAATATCTCCTGATGAATAGTTATATATAGCATAAGCTGAATTATTATTATATGTACTTTCTACTTTTCCTGAATTTAATGTAAAAATATTTGTATTATATATACCTCTATAATATCCACTAATAGTTAAATCTCCATTTTGTGTTAATACTCCTGTGTTATATATAGCTCTATAGCTTGAACTAGTACTTGTACTCTCAATTATTCCTGTCCCTTGTATTGTTGCATAATTATTTATTGTTAATGTATTTATATTAGATGAACTTGTTATATTTCCATTTAATTCAAATATTATTGGTTTTGCTTCAGTTCCACTAGCAATTGTTATTGTTTTTGTTCTTGTTAATGTATAATCTTGTGTATTTAAAATTATATTTTTATTTATATTTACTGTTGATTCATCTGTATAGTCATTTAATAGTTCAATTGTAGAATTATTATTTGCTAAACTTAATGCTTGTTCTAATGTTTCTGCATATTTCGAATTATCTATTCTATAATTTATATTAATTTCATCTATTGATTTAACTTCTGATATATTATTTGCATTATCTATTAACCATATATAATATTTTGTTCCTGTATTTAAATTATTTATTTCAAATGTGTCTTCTGTCACATCTGTCCAATTACTTTCAATAGTTGGTGCAGTTTCTTCTGTTGAGATATAATATCCTTTCAATCCTGATGCATTTTCTATTATGTTTGATATAGTTAATTTTATCTTTGTTTCAGATATTAATTCTGGTGTTATTGTACCTATGATTGGTGCTGTTTTATCAATTTGTATTTTAAATTCAGATATTCCGCTTTCTGTTTTATCTTCATAATTAGCTTTTATATAGAAATTTGAATTTATTTCATCTTGTACAATATATGTTATTATGTTTTCATTTTTATTATAGTTATAAAAACTCACATTTTTTCCTAAAGTTTCCGATGTTAATTTAATATTGTTTATAACAAAACTATCATTTCCTGAACTAGTACTACTATCTTTTCTGTATCCTAAATGTAAGTAATATAATTTACCTCCTGATATGGTTATTGATTTTTCAGATGTTGTTAGACTTCCTCCTACTTTTATAAATTGATTTGTACTTGAATTGTATGCAGGAGCAGTTGTTGTTTGTGTTATTGTTGCATACCCTATATCATAACTAACACCTTCACTTGAAATTGTATAATTTAGAGTTATTGTTAATTTATCTTCTTCTGTATATTCCCTTAAGTCAATTGGAATATAGCTATTAGCTGTTGTGCTATTTTTGCCTTTATTTCCATGTGTTCCAGCAGATGTTAGTGTTCCATTTGTTTCATTTATATCAAAATAATATGTTCCATTTGCAGTTACTTCTCCTAACCAATTTGGTCTATTTTCACTTACTATTGGGAAGTTTGTTGTATAATCTAATTTTCCTTGTTTTAATTCTCCATTTATATCTTTCCAAGTAATACCATCATTTGAATATTGATATTTTTCTACTGTTCCTTCTGTTGTTGGTAATGAAATTTCATGATATACATCTTGGTTTGTCCATGTTCCACTTATATATTCTTTTCCATTTTCATCATTGTGTTTTAGAGCTATATTTGGTGCTAATGGTGGTTTTACTATATAAGCATAACTTGGTTCTTCTCTTACATTTCCTACATTGTCTGTTGCTTTTACCCATAAATAATAAGTTCCATGACCTACTTTGCTACTAGATACAGTTGAATTATTAGCAGTTACTATATATTTGTCTTCTGTTGGTTTTTCTGTATTACTTGTTGACCAATAATATTTTACTTCTTTTACACCACTTATTTTATCTTCAACACTTACTTTTACGTCAATTTGTGTTGTTTCACCATTTTTTACAATATATTCTTTTCCATTTGGTGTTACTGTAATAACTGGTGGTTGTGTATCTATATTATTGATTTCTATATAGTTTGACGAAATGTTACCATAAGCGTCTTTTGCTGTTACATATACAAAACTATTTTCTGTTACTTCTATTGTTGTATTCTCATTTGCTACACTATTTTTTGTAGCTTCATCTAGTGTTCTTCCAATTCCTACTTTTTTATCACTTACATAAGTATCTTTATAATCTATTATTACATTAACACTGCTTGTAGTATATTCATCATTACTTTTACTTAATCCAATTTCATTTTCATTTACTTGGAATACATTTGATACTAATGTATTTGTTATATCTTTAATATTTTCTACTCTTACCCATAGATAATATGAACCTTGTCCTACATCTTCATTTTTTACATTTATAGTATCAGTTGCAAAACTTGTCCAAACAGATGGCTCTTGTTCATTACTATTACTCCATCCATATTCTCTAGAACGCATTGTCATACCATTTTCATATGTAATAATTATATTTGAGGAAATATCAACTGTTCCATCTTTTGCAATATTATATGTATCACCATTTTTATCAAAATCTATTTGTATTAATTCTTCAGATACTACTTCATCATATATATCGTCTATAATATCTATTTCTTTTTCATATTCACTTTTTATTTTATCAATTTCTGCAGTTTGAGATTGTCTTTTATTATTACTATTTATAAAAACGCTAAAAACTACTATTAGAAAAAATAGTATTGATAATAAAACAAATAAAGTTATTGCTCCTTTTTCACTTTTTAATCTTTTCTTTTGCATAATGACACTCCTTATCTTCTTAAAATGTTATTAATTTGTTACAGTTCACAACCAATAGATATTACTTTTTGAATTAACGACGAATGTGCCGTGGAATAGATGTATAAATTCTTAGATTTAAATAACTGAGGAAGCGTAATAACGAGAGGCTCGGTTATTTAAATCTTAGAATTTATAATCTATGTAACAAGCCGAGGAGATAATGAAAAAAGTAATATCTATTGACTGTGAACTGTAACGTTAATTTGCTATATTACATAATTTTATTTATTTAACTCATATATATTATATTTATTTTAATATAGAATTTTCTAAAATACAATTCTTTATATTTTTTAAGTTTTTAGCAATACATAGGGAATTCTAACTACAGCAAAATATTAATATATATTAAATTTGTATTACACTTTTGTTACTATTTTTTCAGCAATTATAAAAAGCCTTACGGACATAAAGCTTTTATGGTATAGTTTCATATAATACAAAAAAGACATGCACCAATTTTTAAATTTGGTTAATACATGCCTTTTTTATATTTTTTATTATTACATATTTTCTGTATCAGCTACTTGTTCTAATTCTCTTTCTGTACTAATATGGATATTTTGATATTTTTGCATTCCTGTTCCTGCTGGAATCAATTTACCAATAATAACATTTTCTTTTAATCCAATTAAGTCATCTGTTTTACCTTTAACTGCTGCATCTGTAAGAACTCTTGTTGTTTCTTGGAATGATGCTGCTGATAAGAAACTATCTGTTGCAAGTGCTGCTTTTGTAATACCAAGTAATACATTTTTTCCTTTTGCTGGTGTTTTTCCTTCTGCTATTACTTTATTATTTTTATCTTCAAATTCATACATATCTATTAATGAGCCTGGGAACATATCTGTATCACCATTATCTTCAACTCTAATCTTTTTAAGCATTTGTCTTCCGATAACTTCAATATGTTTATCATTAATATCAACACCTTGATTTCTGTATACTTTTTGCACTTCTGTAATCAAGTATTCATATACTCCTTCTGGTCCTTTTAATGTTAGTATTTCTGCTGGATTAATTGACCCTTCGATTAATGGCTCTCCTATTTCTACCATATCTCCATCTTTTACTTTCATTTTTGAACCAAATGGAATAGTATAAGTTTTTGAATTATCTTTACTTGTAACAATAACTTCTTTCTTTTTCTTTGTTTCTTTTATTTTTACTTTTCCATCAATTTCTGAGATAATTGCAAGTCCCTTTGGTTTTCTAGCTTCAAATAATTCTTCAACCCTTGGAAGACCTTGTGTAATATCTGCTACACCTGCAACACCACCAGAGTGAATAGTTCTCATGGTTAACTGTGTACCAGGCTCACCAATTGATTGTGCTGCAATTATACCAACTGCTTCTCCAATTGATACTAAATCTCTTCTTGCTAATCCCATACCATAACATTTTTGGCATACACCATGTTGTGAGCGACATCCTAAAACAGAACGTACTTTTAATTTTTCAATTCCAGCTGATATAATTTCATCTGCAATTTTTTCTGTAATCATAGTATTTGTATCAACAATTAATTCTTTAGTTTTTGGATTATATACATCTTCTATAACATATCTTCCTAATAATCTTTCTTGCATTTTTTCAATTATTTGTTGACCGTCTTTAATATCATAAATAACAATTCCGTCATCTGTACCACAATCATGTTCTCTTACAATAATATCTTGTGCTACATCAACTAATCTTCTTGTTAAATATCCAGAGTCTGCTGTTCTTAAAGCTGTATCTGAAAGTCCCTTTCTTGCACCATGGGCAGAAATAAAGTACTCTAAAGCATCTAGTCCTTCTGCAAATGATGATTTGATTGGTATTTCAACTGCTTTACCTGTTGTACTAGCCATTAATCCACGCATACCAGCAATTTGTCTTAACTGACTCATATTTCCTCTGGCCCCAGATTTAACCATCATATATATTGGGTTTAATTCATCAAAGTTTTCTTCCATGGCATCACTTACTTTATTTGTTGTTTCTTCCCATACTTTGATAACTTCTGAATAACGTTCATCATTTGTAATTAAACCTCTTGCATATTGTTTTCTAATATTTTCAATTTTACTGTCTGCATTTTTTAATAATCCTTTTTTAGTTCCAGGTACTTGTACATCACTCATTGAGAAAGTAATACCTGCTAAAGTTGAATATTTGAATCCTAATGCTTTTATATAGTCAATTACTTCTGCTGATTCTGTTAATCCATGTGTTCTTATAACTTTTTCTATAATATTTCCCATTGATTTTTTCATAACAGGGAAACTAATTTCATATTGGAATGGGTCTTCTTTTCTATCAATAAATCCTAAATCTTGTGGAATTCCTTGATTAAAGATAATTCTTCCAACACTTGTCTCTACTTTTTTTGTTTTTATTTCTCCATCAATTTCTTTAGAAATTCTAACAAATATTTTTGCATGAATTCCTACTTCATGATTTTCAAAGGCCATTAAAGCTTCTTCTGGGTCTTTATAATATGTTCCCTCACCTTTTTCTCCATCTAATACCATTGTTAGATAATAACTTCCTAAAATCATGTCTAGTCTTGGTACAGCTACTGGTTTACCATCTTGTGGTTTTAATAAGTTATTTGTTGAAAGCATTAAATATCTAGATTCTGCTTGTGCTTCTGGTGATAATGGTAAATGCACAGCCATTTGGTCACCGTCAAAGTCAGCATTAAATGCTTCACAAACTAATGGGTGAAGTTTAATTGCTCTACCTTCTACTAATACTGGTTCAAAACTTTGAATACCTAATCTATGTAAAGTAGGAGCACGGTTTAACATAACCGGATGGTCTTTAATAACTTCTTCTAATATTTCCCAAACTTCTGGTCTTAATCTTTCTACCATTCTTTTTGCATTTTTGATATTTTGTGCAATTCCTCTTCCTACTAATTCTCTCATAACAAATGGTTTGAATAATTCTACAGCCATCTCTTTTGGAAGACCACATTGATAAATTTTAAGTTCTGGACCTACAACGATAACAGAACGTCCTGAGTAGTCAACACGCTTTCCAAGTAAGTTTTGACGGAAACGACCTTGTTTACCTTTTAATAGGTCTGATAAAGATTTTAATGGTCTATTTCCTGCACCTGTTACTGGTCTACCTCTTCTTCCATTGTCAATTAAGGCATCTACAGATTCTTGTAACATTCTTTTTTCATTTCTAACAATGATTTCTGGTGCTCCTAATTCTAACAATCTTTTTAATCTGTTATTTCTATTAATAACTCTTCTATATAAGTCATTTAAGTCTGATGTTGCAAATCTACCACCATCTAATTGTACCATTGGTCTTAAATCTGGTGGAATAACTGGAATAACATTCATAACCATCCATTCAGGTCTATTTCCTGAAATTCTAAAAGCTTCTACTGTATCTAATCTTTTTACTAGTTTTACTCTTTTTTGTTCACTAGCATTTTCTAATTCTTTTCTAATTTGAATAGCTAATTTTTCTATATCAATTTCTTCTAATAGCTCTCTTAAAGCTTCTGCTCCCATTTTTGCTTTAAAAGAACCTCTTCCGTATTTTTCTTCTGCTTCATGATATTCTTTTTCATTTAGCACTTGGCATTTTTCTAAGTTTGTTGTTCCTTTATCTATTACAACATAAGAAGCAAAATAAATAATTTTTTCTAGGTTTCTTGGTGAAATATCAAGCATTAAAGCAATTCTACTTGGTATACCTTTAAAATACCATATATGTGCTACTGATGCTGCTAATTCAATATGTCCCATTCTTTCTCTTCTAACTTTTGATTTAGTTACTTCAACACCACATCTATCACATACAATTCCTTTATATCTTACTCTTTTATATTTACCACAATGACATTCCCAGTCTTTTGTTGGACCAAATATTCTTTCACAGAATAATCCGTCTTTTTCTGGTTTTAATGTTCTATAATTAATTGTCTCAGGTTTTTTCACTTCTCCTTTTGACCATTCTCTAACTTTTTCATCTGATGCAATTCCTATTTTTAATTTATTAAAAATATCTAATTCGTCCACTTTATTTCCCCCTAAATAAATTTGTTTTGGGTAATTCTAAAACAGGTTTAGAGGTCTAACCTCTGTTGGTGCAATTTTTCTTGTCGCCTCTTTCCTTTTTAGAATTTATTTAATTAATTTTATTTTTCTAATTTTTACTAATATTCCTTTTAGATAATGTCATTATCATTATCAAGATTATCCCCTGCCAAATCACTACCAAAGAACATTTCATCATCTTCATCATCTAAACCTTCAAAAAGTTCATCATTTCCATCATCTAACATATCATTATCATCATCTAATAAAATATCATCCTCTGTACTTTCTTCTGTGTATCCATCTTCTAAATCACCATCTGCCACAACTTCATCTTCTGCTAAATATTTCTTTTCTTTTTCTGGGTCATATTCAATTCCGTCTTCTATATTTTCCTTTAATTCTAATTCTTGGTTATCTTCAGAATATAATCTAACATCTAATCCTAAAGATTGAAGCTCTTTAACTAATACTTTAAAGCTTTCTGGAACACCTGGCTCTGGAACATTTTCTCCTTTAACAATTGCTTCATATGTTTTTACTCTTCCAACAACATCGTCAGATTTTACAGTTAACATTTCTTGTAATGTATATGAAGCACCATAAGCCTCTAATGCCCAAACCTCCATTTCTCCAAAACGTTGTCCACCAAATTGTGCTTTTCCTCCTAAAGGTTGTTGTGTTACTAATGAGTATGGTCCTGTTGAACGAGCATGTATTTTATCATCTACTAAGTGATGTAGTTTTAACATATACATAACACCTACTGTAATTGGTGTTGCAAATTGTTCTCCTGTTCTACCATCATATAATGTTGTTTTACCATCTTTATTCATTCCAGCTTCTGCTAATAATTTTTCAACATCTTCTTGTGTTGCACCATCAAATACTGGTGTAGATACTTGCCATCCTAATGCTTTTGCTGCTCCTCCTAAGTGAACTTCTAGTACTTGACCCAAGTTCATACGAGATGGAACTCCAAGTGGGTTTAATAATATATCTATTGGTGTACCATCTGGCATAAATGGCATATCTTCTTCTGGTAATACTCTTGAAATAACACCTTTGTTACCATGACGTCCTGCCATTTTATCTCCTACTGATATTTTTCTTTTTGTTGCAATATAACATCTAATAATTTGGTTAACACCAGGTCCTAGTTCATCTGAATTATCTCTAGTAAAGATTTTAACATCTACAATAGTTCCTGCTTCTCCATGTGGTACTCTTAATGATGTATCTCTTACTTCTCTTGCTTTTTCACCAAAAATAGCTCTTAATAATCTTTCTTCAGCTGTTAATTCTGTTTCTCCTTTTGGTGTTACTTTTCCAACTAAAATATCTCCTGGTCTTACTTCTGCACCAATACGAATAATTCCATTTTCATCTAAGTCTTTTAATGAATCATCACCAATGTTTGGAATATCTCTTGTAATTTCTTCTGCACCTAGTTTTGTATCTCTACATTCACAATCATATTCTTCTATATGAATAGATGTAAATACATCTTCTTTTACTAATCTTTCATTTAAAAGGATAGCATCCTCATAGTTGTATCCTTCCCATGTTGAGAAAGCAACTAATACATTTTTACCTAATGCCATTTCTCCATTTTTTGTTGATGGTCCATCTGCAATGGCATCTCCTTTTTTTACATTTTCTCCAACTTTTACAATTGGTTTTTGGTTAATACATGTACCACCATTTGTTCTTTTAAATTTACGTAATTTATGTACAATTGTTTTTCCATTATTATATTTAACAGTAATAGCATCTCCTGTTACTTTTTCAATAACACCATCTTCTTCTGCTAATACTAAAATTCCTGAATCTTTTGCTGCTCTATATTCAATACCTGTTCCAACAATTGGACTTTCTGTCATCATAAGTGGAACAGCTTGACGTTGCATGTTAGCACCCATTAATGCTCTTTTTGCATCATCATGTTCCAAAAATGGTATCATAGCTGCTGCAATAGAAACTAATTGTTTTGGTGAAACATCTACATATTGTACTTTTTCTCTATCTACTTCTATAACTTCATTTCTATATCTAACTCTAATTCTTGCATTTGCAAAACTTCCATCTTTATTAATTGGCTCTGAGCTTTGAGCAATAATGTAATTATCTTCTACATCTGCACTCATATATTCTACAGTATCTGTTAATTTATGTGTTTCAGGATTTACTTTTCTATATGGTGTTTCAATAAATCCATATTCATTAATTTGTGCAAATGATGATAATGCTGAAATTAATCCAATGTTTGGTCCTTCTGGTGATTCAATTGGACATAATCTTCCATAATGTGTGTAGTGAATATCACGAACTTCGAATCCTGCTCTATCTCTTGTTAATCCTCCAGGTCCTAATGCAGAAATTCTTCTTTTATGTGTTAATTCTGAAAGTGGATTTGTTTGGTCCATGAATTGTGATAATTGTGAACTTCCAAAAAATTCTCTGATTGCTGATGTAATTGGTTTTGTATTAATTAATGTTTGTGGTGTTACTACATCTAAATCTTGAATTGTCATTCTTTCACGAACAACTCTTTCTAATCTTGTTAAACCAATTCTGAATTGATTTTGTAATAGTTCTCCAACACAACGAATTCTACGGTTTGCTAAATGGTCAATATCGTCTGGCTCACCTAATCCATGATATAGATTTAGTAAATAATTAATAGATGCAATCATATCTTCTGTTGTAATGTGTTTTGGTACTAATTCATTTTGTCTTTCTTCTATAATTTTTACTAATTCTTTTTCATCTGTGTTATCTATAATATTTTTTAATACATCATAATTTACTAATTCTTTGAAATGTAATTTGCTTAAATCAACATTTGGTAATACTTTGTGGATATTACATGTAGCATTTCCTATAATTCTAATTGTTCTTTCTCCAATAGTAACATCTACCATGTTAATTCCTGCATTTTGAATGTTTTCTGCAATTTCTTCTGTTATAATTTCTCCTGCTTGTATAAATACTTCTCCAGTTTCATTATCTACGATATCTGTTGCAGATACTCTTCCTTTTATTCTTTCTGCTATTGATAATTTTTGATTAAATTTATATCTTCCTACTTTTGCTAAATCATATCTTCTATTGTCATAAAATAATCCATTAAATAAATTTCTTGCCGCATCAGCTGTTGGAAGTTCTCCTGGTCTTAATTTTTTATAAATTTCAATTAATGCTTCATCTTGGTCTTTTATTGTGTCTTTATTAAGTGTTGCTTTAATTAATTCTTCATCACCAAATAGTTCTAACATTTGTGCATCTGTTGCTAGACCAATAGCTCTTAATAAAGTTGTTACTGGTACTTTTCTTGTTCTATCTACACGAACCCAAAAAATATCATTTCCATCTGTTTCATATTCTAACCATGCTCCACGAAGTGGCATAACAGTTGATGTATATGTTCTTTTTCCTGTTTTTGTATCAAATTCTTCTGCATAATAACAACCTGGTGAACGAACTAACTGACTGACAACAACTCTTTCTGCTCCATTAATAACAAATGTACCACTATCTGTCATTAATGGAAAATCTCCTAAATAAATTTCTTGTTCTTTAATTTCACCTGTTTCACGGTTAATTAATCTTACTTTTACATGTAGTCTTGAAGAATATGTAGCATCTCTTTCTTTAGCTTCTTCTACTGTATATTTTGTTTTTTCTTCCATATAGTAATCAAAAAATTCAAGTACTAGATTTCCTGAGTAGTCTTCGATTGGAGAGATATCTTTTAATACTTCACCTAATCCCTCTTCTACAAACCAATCATAAGAATCCCTTTGCACTTTAATTAGATTTGGCATTTCAATATAATCGCCAACTTTCGCGAAATCTTTACGAGAAGCTTTCTCGTATTTCACTTCTTTTAATTCCAAAAAAATCACCTCATATAAAATATTAAGCAGAAATAAGCATCAACTTGATGGCTGATTTAATTTATTAGTTAAAAAAAGTCCTTCTTAAATTATAAATTTCTTTACTAAGTTTAAAAATTGTCTGCTTTTACAATTTTTAAATTTTCTTAGGGAAACTTATATTTAATTCCTCTTCTTTTAATTATTAACTTGATTAAAATTTAAAAATATATATTTTGATTTTGAAAAATTATAGTAGAATTAATTATGTTTCTGTAATAAACGGCAATAAAAGAGCTGTCAAAAAATCTCTATCTTTCAACTGGCTCTAGTAAAATATTAAATTATTTAAAATTATTTTCCTTTATTCTAATCACCTTTTTTATTTCTTTATTTTTAGGTTAATTAAATTCTCTTTTCAAATCCGTATTATTATATAACAAAATACTCCCAAAAGTCAATACTTTTGAGAGATTTTTATAACTATTAGTTTTTCATATTATCAGTTACTTGTGAAAATAATATACCCAAAATATTATTTTCACTCATTATCTTTCCTACATAAGCTCCCTGAACAGCTTCATAAGCTTTATTTTGTGGTTTTATTTCTCCACTTAGATTTATAATTAATAATATAATATATACCATTAATATTCCTCTTAAAACTCCATAGATAATTCCACCTAATCGATTTAATTGATTTAATATTGGTAATTTTGAAATTATATTTGCTAATGCGGTAACAAACTTTAATAATAATCTTATAACAATATATAAAATTAGTATAACTGCTCCTTCTATAATATTAATAGAAATATTTCTTGCTGTTTCTGGTAACATATTATTTTGTATAGTTTCTACTACTTGATTTGCTCCTTCTTTATCATTTGTCATAATGTCATTTGCTTCTTCCAAAATTGCACTTTGAATTGCTTCATCAATGGTTGTTACATTAATAATAATATTTGAAACTGGTTTGTATAATAATACTGTTAATACAATAGCAATAATAACAGCTACCATTTGTACAGCTAATGTAATTAGACCTTTTCTGTAAGCTAAAAAAGTTGATAATAAAATAATAGCTACAATAATTAAATCTACAACAATACTCATATTTTTTCTCCCTCTAATTTTTTATAAATTAATAATTTCTACTTTATCTCTATAAATAATCCCTGCTATATTATCTGATACTGCAACATTTGATATTTCTTGTTTTGCTATATATCTTTTTACTAACCATCCGCCTGTATTAATAAATTCAACTTCTGTTCCTAAATTTAATGCAATAATATCTCCTTTACTATACATTTCTTTTACAGATGTTTCAACTATGTAATTTTGAACATTCTTACTATCTACATTAACTATATTAATTACAGAATTTGCAGAAAAAATCCCTGATGATTGTTCCTGAATGGTTGCAAAATAATGCTTTAAATCAATAGTTTGTGCTATTATCTTTTTATCTTTGTTATCAAATATAACAGTTTCTTGGTCATTTTCTATTATATTAATTGTGTCTGTATACATGCATACAATTTTATCTTTATCTTGATAATCAATATTTACAATTAGTTTATTTTGTTCACTTTTATAATTTTTTATAACAGAATTTCTTGGGTCTGTTTTTGCTTTTTCTATAGAAGTTATTCGTACATTTGATTGAATAATAGTTCCTGTTGTATCAACTTCAGCAGTTGCTAAATATTTATTATCATTTGATATTGTCACATCTACTGCCATGATAGATGATAAAAATGAAATAAATAACGAATTCCCTTCTGGGTCAAATACTTGTACTTCACTTTTATAACTTGTTCCAGTCATAATGACTGCTACATATCCATTTTTATTAACATATACTTTAGAAATATTGCCTTCAACTTCACTTTCCCATGCAACTTCTTTATCTTCAATAACATAAACTTTTTGTCCATTAGATTCCCCTATAACTAAAAATCGGTTTGCAGAATCAAATAATGGATTTGTAATTTTCACCTCTAGATTTGTTTCTTCTTTACCAGTTGAGTTATATAAAGATAATTGATTTTTGCTTAATATTCCTATATATTTGTTAAATGCATATATATTAGATGATTCTCCTTCATCTAACTCAATAGTTGTTACTCTATCTTGTGAAATTTCTTTTCTAAATATTTCTACATCAACCCAATTTCTAAAGTCATTTTTGGTGAAATATAATGCTATTATAACTATCATTGCAACAATAAAGATTGAAATAAGAATTGATATAATAATTTTTTTTGCATTTATTCTTTTATTTTCACTTTCTAATTCTTGCCAATAATCTTTCATGACTTTTCTCCTTATCTTTCGTTAATGTTATTCTACTATACTAAATTTAAAAAAGCAAGCTATTGTTTTTTTGTTTTTATATATTAGGAAAGTCATACTGACTTTTCTAATATATAAAACTTATTTTTATAATTTGAAATAGCCCTATATATCCAAATATTGGATATAATAAATTTACTAGATGTGAAAATCCAATATTTGAAACTACAATTGAACTTATACATATTAATATTGCATATTGTTTATATTTTTTATTATTATGTGCTATATTTTCTAAAAGACTTGTTCCTAAAGAAATACTTGTTGTTAAGATAGAACTTAATATAATAAATCCATATATATATTTAAATATCGGAGAAATCTGTGAAGCAACATATACTGCAGGCATTTCTAAATTTCCAATATTTACATCTACTCTTGTTAATATAAAATAAACTATTAATGATAAAACAATTATAAAAATAGCAGTTAATATAGATATAATATATTGTGATTTCTTTTTATTTGCAAACTTTATTATTGTAATTAATACAGGAATTAATAATATTGTATTATAACTTCCATATAATACACTATTTAAAATCCATTTCCAACTTGTATTGTTTGATACATAATTAGATACTTCAAATATGTTTTTTAAATCTATAATATTTATACCAATTATAAATAAACTTGCAATTAAAAAAGGAACAATATATTGACTTACCTTAATTAGTCCTGATACATTTTTAAGAAATACAAAATAGCAAGTTATAGCTAATATACTACTTCCAACAAGAGAGTATATTTCAAATTGTTGTTCAAAATATGCCCCAAATCCTGCTATCATAATATAAAATGTAATTAAAATAAATATGTTTATAATAGTATTAAATATTTCTAATTTTCTTTCTTGTTTTATTAATTCTTTTAAAAAACCTTTATAATTTTTTATTTCATTTTGTCTACAAATATATAATACTTTATATGTAACAAATCCTAACAGAATACTAGAAATTATAATTCCAAAAATTCCTTTAATCCCATATTGATAAAAAAATATGTAGATTTCTTGGCCTGATGCAAACCCTGCTCCTATTAGAGCTCCTATAATTACAAATACTGCTTTTAAGATTTTTCCCATTTAACACATTCCCTCTTATTTTTATATGTTTAATTTTATACATTTCTTAATATTTTATGCAATGGTGTCAACTTAATACCTTTTGTGTTACAAAACTAAAAAGTTTCCTATACAATAAAAAGATTGCTTAAATTATTTTAAACAATCTTTTTATTTATTTAATTATTTTTTTCTTCTTCTCTTTTGCCATATAACTAAACCTACTAGAATAATAATAGCTGGTACTGTAAATATAATAATTTTAACAATTGTATCTTGTAACTTAGTTGCTGTATATGTTACTGTTCCTGTACTTTTTCTAGCTGTAATATCTTCTTCTCTATCTGATAAATATGCTAAAGAATTTAAAACTAAATCTTTATTATGTGCTGATACTTGTATTGCTGAATATTGATATTCTTGTGTAAATGGGTAATCTGAAACAAAATAATTTTCTCCAAAAATAATCAATGTTGATGTTATCTTTGATGTTCCAGCTTCTTCATCAGCCTGTTTTATTGTCTTTTCTAATTCTGCACCAACTACAAAAGGTCCAGTTTGTTCTCCTTCTGTTGCAGTTGCTGATTTGTTTTCAAAATCTGTTCTAAAGTATGTTCCTTCACTTGTTACTACTAAATCTTTTTCTACTACTTTTAATTCTTCTAATTTATCTTTATTAATATTAATTTTAGTTGGATTAGCAAAAATAACACCATCACTATATATATCTTCTGTTATCTTTGAGTTTTCTAAATTTGGAATAACCAAATCTGGTGAATTTCCTACCATTTTTGATGGTTTTGTTTCTCTAATAATTCCTACTTCAAAAGGATTTATTCCATATAAATTTAATATTTCATTTACATTTGGTAAATCTAATGATACTGCTATTCTTGCATTTAACCATAAAATATTACCACCACGATTAATATAATCAATAATTGCTGTTTTAGTTTCTTCATTAAAATCTTGTGTTGGTGAAGGAATTACTAATGTATCACAATCTTCTGGTACATTTCTTGTTGATAAAATATTTAATGTACTAACCTCTGTAACTTCATTTGCTAAATATACATTTAAGTATGTCATATTATAATTTGATATAAAATTACTATATCCTTCTAAAAAATATACTTTTGGTATATGATTTGTTGTAACAGATATTATAGCACTTGTTAATTTTTCTTCTGCAATACTAATTGTTTCAGATGTTGATGTATCATAAGTTACTAAATCTCTTGCAGTTAATACTTTTGAACGTTCTCCACATTCTACAATAATTCCTGATGCACCAGTATCTTGTATTCCATATTTTTCTACTAAATCTGGTCTACTTGATGAATCTACTGCTTCTGTTACAATTCTTTCGTTTGCATTTTTATATTGTTTTGCAAGTTCTAAATCTAAATTATCTTCTTTATATCCTACAAAATATAAATTAACATCTTTGTCTATGTTTTTTACTTTTTCTTTGCTCTCTTCTGTTAATGTGTATAATTTTTCTTGTGTTAAGTCAATTGGTGTTAAATTTAGCACCTTCATCCCTGTATTTATACCTAAAAATACTGATAATATTAATAAAACTAGTGCTAAAGTTCTACTTCCATCTATTAACCATTTTCTTTTCATTGCTTGTACAAATTTATTAGCCTCTTTTTTTTCTTCTTTGATTCTTTTCTTTTCTTTTTTTGCTTGCTTTTTTTCCTCTTTTGTTTTATTTTCTTTTTGCTCTTTTTTTATATTCTCTTTTTCACTTTTCAACTTTACTAACCTCCTATCTTACACTCTTTCTTCTTTGCATTACTATTATTGTAAATAGTAAACATATAACTGTAAATGTTATATATATTACTGTTTTAGCAATATCAATTTGTCCAGAACAGAAACTAGCAAATAAATTTATTAATGAAAAATCTTTAAATACCATGCTAAATTCTGGCAAAAACCATAGTAATATAAAAAATCCAACTGTAATAACTCCTGCTATAATTTGATTTTCAGTTACACTTGAAGCTAATATTCCAAAAGCAATATAGCTCATAGCAAGTAATAGAAATCCTAATAAAGTAACTAATGCTGTAGTTAAATGTGGTGTTCCGAAAAAAGATAATATTCCGAAATACATAAATGTAGAAAGTTCTGTTATTATTACAATCAAAGTAGCTGCTATAAATTTTCCTAATACAATTTTTGTAATACTAATTGGTGATGTTAATAATAATTGTTCTGTACCAGATTTTCTTTCTTCTGCCAATGTTCTCATTGTAAGAATTGGTGTTATAAATGTTAAAATAGTTGCACCTGAGTAAAATATATATTCAAAGTTTATACTTTTATAGGAAAATACCTCTATATAAAAGAATATACTAAACATAATTAAAAATAATCCTATAAATATATATCCTACTGGTGAAAGGAAATAGGATTTAAATTCTTTTTTTATAATTGCCCACATTATTTATTTCCTCCTTCTATTAGTTTCATAAATGCTTCTTCTAATGTTGTATCTGCTTTTTTCATTTCAAATATTGTTATATTTTCTTTTGCACATTCAGAAAAAATCTCTTTTCTTAATTCTACATCTTTGTCTGCTTCAATTAAATATTGTTTGGTTTTATCTTCATTTTCTTGAACTAATTTTATATTTTTTATTTCTTTTATTTTATCTTTTATTGTCTCTATCTTGTTTTCTATATCTTCAACTGTAACATAAATACAATTATTATTGCTCACTTTATTCTCTAAATTTTCTGGTGTGTCTATTGCTACAATTTTACCTTTATTAATAATAATAACCTTATTACAAATTTGACTAACTTCTGATAATATATGAGAACTTAATATAACTGTATGTGTTTTTCCAAGCTCTTTAATCAAATTCCTAATTTCTGTAATTTGTTTTGGGTCTAATCCAACAGTTGGCTCGTCTAATATTAATATTTTAGGTTCTCCTACTAATGCTCCAGCCATACTAACTCTTTGTTTGTATCCTCTAGATAAATTTTTTGTTAACTTGTTTTCTACCTCTTTTAATCCTGTTTGTTTTATTACTTTTTCAACATTTTCTTTTCTAGTTTTCTTATTTACTTGTTTTAATTCTGCCATATATGTTACAAATTCTTTTACTGTTAAATCTGTGTAAAGTGGTACTCCCTCTGGCATATATCCTATTTGTTTTTTAGCTTTTTTAGATTTTTTTAATGTGTTATATCCTTCAATTATTACTTCTCCTGATGTTTGTTCTATATAACCAGTAAGGATATTCATTGTTGTACTTTTTCCAGCACCATTTGGACCAAGCAACCCTACAATCTCTCCATCATTAATAGAAAAGTTTATATCTTCTACGGCTATTGCTTTTCCATACTTTTTTGTAACATTTTTTACTTCTATCACAAAAATTCCTCCTTTGACTTCATTTATATTATGACTATATTATCATTTATCTTTGTTGATGTAAAGAATTTCACAGAAAATTTACATTATCTTCTTACGGATAGTTACAATTCAAATCCAATAAATTTTATTTTTTGAATTAACGACAAATGTACCATGGAATAAATCTATAAATTTTATATAATTATTTTTTTCATAAAATTGTATTTTTTCACATATGAATTAGTTAAGAAATGAGGTTTGATTTATGAGTTTTTTATATCCTTTATTAATATCTTTTACTATTATATTTTTTGCTGAACTTGGTGATAAAACACAAATTATGGTTTTATCCTTTTCTGCTAAAAGCAAAATGAAACATATCTTATTAGGTATTGCTTTAGGAACATTTCTTAGTCATGGATTAGCTATCATTTTTGGTAGTCATTTAGGCTCTATTAATAATGATAAAGTTTTATATTATTTAAATTTATTTACATATTTTTCTTTTATTGTATTTGGAATATTAGGCTTTTTTTCTATGAAAAATAAATCTTCCAATGATAAAGAAGATAATAAAACAGGTCTTATTGGTAAATTGTGTAAGTTAAGAATAAATTATGTTTTTATTATCGCTTTTTGCATATTTATTGGGGAATTAGGAGATAAAACATTTCTTTCTTCTATTGGTATTGGTATTCAATATCCAAAGTATAAACTTTTTTTAATTATTGGCTCTATTTTGGGAATGGTTTGTAGTAATTTACTTGCTATTGTTTTTGGAAAACTCTTAAGTATGAAATTTCGCCAAACTTTGATTGAAATGATTTCTAATAGTTTATTCATACTTTTTGGCATTATTGGATTAATTTTTAATATTTAGTATATTTTTTATGATTTGTAGCCTATAATTTTGTCTTTTATAACTTGCTATTATTCACAGCTAATAAATATCGTCTTTTTGATTT
Source organism: uncultured Clostridium sp. (assembly GCA_947364715.1). Lineage (GTDB taxonomy): Bacteria > Bacillota > Clostridia > TANB77 > CAG-508 > CAG-269. Next base: position 5,756 of record CANAUI010000002.1, on the reverse strand, counting down.
TTTTGAATTTTAAATTTTTTTATTCGAAAATTATTGACATTGATTTACATTTATGCTAATATATTTATTGTTATTGTTTATGGGTCAGTAGCTCAGTTGGATAGAGCACAGGCCTTCTAAGCCTGGGGTCAGGGGTTCGAATCCCTTCTGGCTCACCAAAACAATCTTATACTAACTCAAGTATAAGATATTAAAGAGAAAACATCTCAATTTACATTACTGTATTTTGAGATGTTTTTGTTATTATATTTAGACATTTATTTTTTAATTCTTCTCATTTTCTAGGAAATTTTTTAATTCATTTTCATCTTTAAAAATTTTATCAAATATTAGATATAAAGAATCTGTTACATCATATTCTCCAATTGCATAACACTTCTTTCCTAATCCATACGCTATTCCTGCTTCAATATGTGCTGACTTTCCTGCTGGTAGTACTAATAAAAAATTATCCGAATTTTTTTCACCATTCAAATCGTGTTCAAATATTGTTCTCACACTATAACTTTCTAATTCTAGTAATTCGAAAGTGTCTGCAAGATTCTTATCATTAATATCTAATCCTGCTTCTTTGTGTGAATTTTCATTTTTTAGAAAACAATAATGCGAAATATTTAATTCTTCAAAAATATTACATATCTTTAAAATATTTTCTTTGTTTCTTGTTCTTCCTGCAATAAAAAATTTATAATTATTGTTCACTGTTTATTTCTCCTTACAATTTATATATTATTCCTCACTATATACTAAAACTTCCTCTAAATTTTCATCTTCTAATAATGAGCCTTTTATACTTCCTGTTGTTATAATATCTACTTGCTTTTCTAGTGCCTCTTCTAATGCAAATTTTACTTCAACTATTTTAAATCCATGTGCAACATCTTCTGTTCTTACAATAATATCTATATCACTATCTTTAGTTTGTTTCTTCTTTGCATATGAACCAAATACCCAAACATATACTAAATTGTATTTTTTAGCAACTGGTTTTATTTTCTCTTTTATTTTTTCTAATTCTAACATGTTATACCACCTCATTTAGAATTTTTTTACAGAATTCTTTTATTTTATCTGTTTCTTCATCAGCTACATTCCACAATATCGTTTTATCTATAGTTTCATAATTATGTACAACAATATCTCTCATTCCAGCAATATTTCTCCATGGAATTTGATTATATTCTGTTCTAAAATCTATTGGTAATTTTTTAACTAATTCTCCTATTTGTGTAACTGGCGTTAATATTGCATTTTGGTAAATACTATTATTTTCAAATTCTGAATAATTATTTCCAAAAAACTTTTTTGTATCATTTATTATATTGCAATGTTTTATAATAGTTTGCAATACTTTTTTGGTTTTTTCATCTATCATATTCATGGTACTCCTTCACTTTTTCCATTATATCATACACTATTTCATCTTTGCAACCTTAATTTTATTATTATTAAAACACCTAATCTATAAAAATAAAGTTTCGGATTTGTTAAGTTCTGGCTCACCAAAACAATCTTATACTAACTCAAGTATAAGATATTAAAGAGAAAACATCTCAATTTACATTACTGTATTTTGAGATGTTTTTTATTTTATATTAAATTTTCTGGATTTAAGCACTCTAGTTCTGGTAATACAAATCTTCCATCTTTTCTTATTAATACATTATCAAAATATATTTCTCCTCCACCATATTCTGGGGTTTGTATATTTACAATATCCCAATGAATACTTGACCTATTGCCATTATCACTTTCTTCTAAACTATCTCCTGGTGTGAAGTGAAAACTTCCTTTAATCTTTTCATCAAATAGTGTGTCTCCTATTGGCTTTTCTATATATGGGTTTAATCCAATTGCAAATTCTCCTATATATCTTGCACCTTTGTCTGTGTCTAATATATCATTGAGTTCTTTTTCTTTATTAGCAGTGGCTTTTATTATTCTTCCATCTTTAAATTCAAATCTTATATTGTTAAATGTTATTCCATTATAACTGGTTTCTGTATTATATGTAATATAACCATTTACACTATCTTTTACTGGTGCTGTTGCTACTTCTCCATCTGGTATATTAAAAGTTCCCATATATTTTTCTGCTGATATTCCTTTAATACTAAAGGTTAAATCTGTATCTTGTCCTAAAATATGAACTTTGTCAGTTTTATTCATCAGTTGTTTTAGATTATCCATCGCTTTTGACATTTTTTCATAATCTAAATTGCAAACTTGAAAGAAAAAGTCTTCAAATTCATCTGTATTCATTTTGCTCATTTGTGCCATTGAATTATTAGGGTGTCTTAATATACACCATTTTGTATGTTTTACTCTCTGTTCAAAATGCACTGGTACAGTATAATATTTATTATATAATTCCATTTTTTCTTTTGAAATTCCATTTAATTCGGATTTATTTGATGTTGCTCTTATTCCTATATAGGCATCCATATCTTTCATTCTAGCTTCATCATGTTTTGCATATATTCTTATTTGTTCTTCATCTGCATTTTGTAAAAATACTCTTAATATTTCATAATTGATAATATTAAAATATGGTCTTGCTCCAAGTTCTTCTGCCTTTTTTATAATTTCTTTTGCTAATGGGATTCCTTCTTCTCCTAATATTTCTATTAGTATATGTTCTCCTCTTTGTATATTTACTGAATATGTTAGTAAGTTATTTGCCAATTTTTCATATCTTAAATCTTTCATATTTTTAACCTTTCTTTTAAGATATTAACATCTTATTTTTGTAATTCAAGCAAAAATCAATAAATTTGTTGACTTTTTCATTTTTTTTAAGTATAATAATTATAGAAGAGGAGCGACCACAGTAATGTGGCGTGTCGCTAATTGTTATTTATAAATTAAGATACATCTCTAACGACCAAGCAGAGATGTGTTTTTTTCGTTGTCTAATTTTCTTACTGTAACAACCAGTGCCACAAATAAGGAAACAGCGACAACAGTTACTATTGCAAGTTCTATAAATAATATGTATATAAAAACTAAATAAACTCGTTCTAATAACATATGCATCGCCCCCTTTCATATTGATATCTAAATATCTTAAATAATTCGAATGTGACTGGAATAGTTTTACACATATTTAATCATTATCTTGTAATAACCTTTTATTTAATTTGTAATCCTAATAATTTTGCTAATTCCAATGCTTGAAATTCATTTACAATCGCACCATGTAAATCTGCTATATTTACAGTAATTCCATTAAATTCACATGTAGAAAAGTCAATTCCTTTCAACTTTGTTCTAAACCATTGTGTTCTATTTAAATTACATTCCATAAAATCCATATTTCTCCATGTAATCTCATTCATACTACTACTTTGTAAATTTGTATTTTCTATTTTCACATCTCGAAAATTCGACTCTGAAAAATTCACATAAGAAAAATTAGATTCTGTTATATATGTATTAATAATATCTGCCTCTATCAATTCACAACCTGTTAATTTACAATTAATAAACTCTATTTTATTAAATCCTGCTTTACTAAAATTCGAATTTGAAAAGTCACAATTTTGAAATATAACATTGGAAAAATAAGCATTTTCAAAATTAGATTGTATCATTTTACAAGATTCAAATACACAATTTCTAAATTCATACTTTTCTGCTTTTATCTTTTCATCTTCTAATTCTTTAAATCGTTTTTCTCGTATTTCATATTTTTCGAAATTTTCTATAATCTCTTTTCTTAAATCTGTTACCTCTTCTATTTTTAATAATTTTGGTTTTTGTATTTCCAGCTTTACTCACATTCCTTTCTAATTCATAGATAATTAAGTTCATATTCAATGTAATTATACTATTTTATTTAGTAACAAATATATCATAAAATAGTTATATATAATATATTTTTATTTCACTCCATGAATAAATTCTTCTATTGACACAATTTTTTTTAGTTCTTTATCTTCTTTTATCTCACTAAATAAATATTCTATATATAAATTAACAAAATCTTCTTCTTTTAAATTTTTTAATCTTTTATTTGAAATATTAGTCACAATATATTTATGTAACCTTTTTTTCATTATTATATTTTCTTCTTTTAATGTATTTAATTTTAAAATAGACAACTCTTTTACAGAATAATAATCAGCATTATTAATGCAAGATATTACTTTTTCTAGATAATCTATATATTCTTCATTTTTTATCATTTTTACTTATTTCTCCACATATTATTTTTTTTTGTATGACTTTTAGTTGTACATTGTGTTTTAATAGATATTATCATTAGTGCTTCTATTTTTCAAGTTTTTTAATGTTTTTTAGAATATTTTTATTATTTTTTTCTTATATTAATAATGTGTTTTATGTTAGCTGTCAGCTTGTTATACTTATAATAATACTTTTTAATTATGGAGGAATAAAATGAATTCTATCTCAAAAAGCGATATTGATAAAACATTCGGAAAAATATTAAGAAATTTTAGAGTAAAAAATGGATATACTCAAGAAGTTATGGCAGAAAAACTTGGAATTTCTTTAAAATATATTTCTAGAATTGAAAATGGATATAGTGGAATTAAAACTATGACTTTAATTAATTATATGGATATTTTAGGTATTACTCCTAATACTATTTTTAAAGAACTTATGACAAATAAAGAAATGTTAAAACAAATTGAAATTTCTGAAAAATTAAATCATCTTTCAGCAGAAAAACTTAATTTTGTTGATAATATGATTGATTTATTAATTAATTTTAATTAAGTTTCTTTGAATTTAATCATAGTTTAGAGGTTACAAATAAATTTGTAACCTCTTTTTAATTTTGCAATATAAAATGAAAATAGATAAAATTTTATTTTCAAAAGAAACCCTAGTAAATTTAAAACTGTTCTGTTATTCATTCCAAAAAGCCTTATATGTCTTATATGCAGAATAAATATCATATTTACTTGTTACTTCATAAGGTGCATGCATTGATAATACAGGAACACCACAATCAATAACATCTGCTCCTTTATTAGCAATAATATAGGCAATTGTGCCTCCCCCACCAATGTCTACTTTTCCAAGTTCTGCAATTTGATAACGAATATCGTTCTTTTCCAATACATTTCTTATCCATGCAACATATTCTGCATTTGCATCAGAAGCCCCTGATTTTCCTCTAGCACCAGTATATTTGTTCAAGCTAATTCCTTTACCTAAGAATCCTGCATTAGTTGTATCTGTTACAGAAGCATAAATTGGGTCAAAACCAGCATCAACATCAGAAGATAACATTTTTGAAAAACAAAATACTTTATCTAATAGATTTGGTCTATTTATACCTAATTTATTTAATATTTCTGATATAAAAAAGTCAAACATATGTGATTCCATACCTGTATTTCCCATACTTCCGATTTCTTCCTTATCAGATAATATACATACAGCAGTGTTCTTTACATTTTCTAATTCCATCATTGCTACTAGTGATGTATAAGCACATACTTTATCATCTTGACCATATCCAGCTACCATACTTTCATCAAGACCCAAGCTTCTAGCTTTAAAAGCTGGTACTAGTTCAATTTCTGAACTTGTTAAATCTACTTCTGTAATTCCATATTTTTTATTTAATATATTTAAAATATTTAATTTTACTTGTTCTTTTCCTTTTTCTCCATATGGAATGCTTCCAACTAAAAGATTTAAATCTTCTCCATTAATTCCATTTTTTAATTTTTTCTCCATTTGCTCTTGAGCTAAATGTGGTAGTAAATCTGTAATAGTAA
>CANAUI010000001.1 GCA_947364715.1 uncultured Clostridium sp. | reverse complement strand
ATGTAGAAAGAAAGGAGCGTATGGTGTATTTAAGTTATTAAATATATCATACAAGTAAAATATATGCAAGAAATATTAAAAGGATTAAATGATAAACAATATGAAGCAGTAGTAAACACAGAAGGACCATGTTTAGTAATTGCTCGGAGCAGGAAGTGGAAAAACAAAAGTATTAACACATAAAATTGCATATTTAATAGGAGAAAAAGATGCAAAACCATGGGATATATTAGCAATTACATTTACAAATAAAGCAGCAAATGAAATGAAAGAAAGAATTGCAAATTTAATAGGAGATAATGCAAAAGACATTTGGATGGGGACATTTCACTCTATTTGTGTTAGAATTTTGAGAAGATTTATTGATAGAATCGGTTTTGATTCTTCATTTATTATATTTGATACATCAGACCAAAGGACATTAGTAAAAGCATGTATGAGAGATTTAGCAATTGATGATAAATTATTTAATGATAGAAGTGTATTGTCTGAAATTAGTAATGCAAAAAATGAGATGTTAGAACCTGAGCAATATACAGTAAGAAGTAATGGAGATTTTAGAAAAGAAAAAATTGCTACTATTTATGAATTATACCAAAAACGATTAAAAGAAAATAATGCCATAGACTTTGATGATATCATTAATTATACAATAAAAATCTTAATGGAAAATCCAGAAATTTTAGAATATTATGGAAACAAATTCAAATATGTATTAGTTGATGAGTATCAAGACACTAATAAAGCACAATTTACATTAGTTACTTTATTAGCATCTAAAAATGGAAATATTACAGTTGTAGGAGATAATGACCAAGGAATTTATAGTTTTAGAGGAGCAGACATTTCTAATATTTTGAACTTTGAAAGAGATTTTCCAGGAACAAAGATTATCAAATTAGAACAAAACTATAGATGTACAGGAAATATCTTAAAAACTGCTAATAGTGTTATTAAAAATAATGAAGTAAAATATAAAAAAGAATTATGGACACAAAACGAAGAAGGAAATTTTCCAAATGTATATCAAGCAGATAATGAATATGATGAAGCAACATATATTGTAACACAAATTGAACATTTGAAAAGAGAAGAATATTTAAAATATGCAGACTTTGCAATTTTATATAGAATGAATACCCAATCAAGAGCAATAGAGGATATTTTAAGAAGAGAAAATGTACCATATAAAATTGTTGGTGGTTTAAAATTCTATGAAAGAAAAGAAATAAAAGATATTATTGCATATTTACGATTAATCCAAAATAGTGCAGATAACTTAAGTTTAAAGAGGATTATTAATGAGCCTAAAAGAGGAATTGGAAAAACAAGCCTAGAAAAAATAGAAGTATTAGCAGAGCAAAATCAAACTTCTATGTATGAAATAATTAAACATGCTGACCAATATGGATTAAATAGAGTATACTTAAATTCTAGAGAATTTGTAACTATTATAGAAGAATTAAAAGATAAAAAGGACAAATTAATGATATCAGAATTAATTAAAACAACTCTAAAGAAAAGTGGATATACAAAAGCATTAGAAGATGAAAATACGATTGAAGCAGAAAATAGAATTGAAAACTTAGAAGAATTTTTAACAGTTGCAATAGAATTTGAAGAACAATATGCAGAAAATTCTTTAAGTCAATTTTTAGAAGGAATTACATTATCATCTGATATTGATAATGTAGAAGATGGTGAAGACTCTATAACACTTATGACATTACATAGTGCAAAAGGATTAGAATTTCCAGTTGTATTTTTAGTAGGAATGGAAGAAGGAATTTTCCCTGGATATAAATCTATTTCAGAGCCAAGAGAATTAGAGGAAGAAAGACGTTTATGTTATGTTGGAATTACAAGAGCAAAAGAACATCTATATTTAACTTGTAGTAAGCAAAGAACAATTTTTGGTTCAACCAGTTATAACCCTGTATCTAGATTTTTAAAGGAAATACCAAAAGATTTATTAGAAGGATATCAAGAGGTATTTGGAGAAGAAGACAATAATAAAAATCAAATATTTAAAGATTCAAATTATACATGGAGTTATGGAAGTAAAAATAATGGAAACATAAAAACTTATAAAGTTGAAGAAAGAGAAACAGTTGGTGCAGTAGCAAAATCAAATAAAGGAAATAATTTAGAATTTGCTTTTAGAACAGCAGAAAGTTTTTTGAATAATTTAGGGAAAAAATCAACATCTAATAACAATGTAGATTTATCAAAATATGAATCAGGAGTTAGAGTATATCATAAAAAATTTGGAGAAGGGACTATTAATAAAGTAGAAACAGAGGGAGAAGATTTAAAAGTAGATATTCATTTTGATAAAGCAGGAAATAAACGATTAATGGCTAAATATGCGAATTTAGAAATTATATAATAAAATTAAAATAACTTTTGTATAAATTATATACGAAAGTTATTTTTTTAGAATAAATTTGATAAAAATGGAAATAATAAATAAAGAAATATGAAAGAAAGGAATGATTAAAAATGGCAGACTTAAATCAAATGGAATTACAACATTTAAGACATCTTATTGGAGCACATGAAACTGCTTACCAAAAATTAAACACATATTCTTCACAAGCAGTAGACCCTCAAATTAAACAACTTTTCACAAAATCTGCTCAAGATGCTTTAAATACAAAACAAAAATTAATGACATTTTTAAATAATTAAGGAGGAGCTATGGACGAGAAAATAATGGTAAATGATATTTTGGCTGGAGTAAAATCAGATTTAACAGCATATCAAACAGCAATTTCAGAAGCTGAAAATATGCAATTAAGACAAACTTTTCAACAAATTAGAAATAATGATGAAAGTTTTCAATATGAACTTTTTAAAATAGCACAATCTAAAGGATATTACATTCCAGCACAAAAAGCTACAACAACAGAGATTAATACAGTAAAAACAGAATTACAATAAAAAATAATATTTAGAAATAACTATAAAATATATTTACTCAAACTCTGTTAACTAAGACCTTATATATAAATTTTCAAACACTGTGTAAGTGACTTTTGGTTGCAAAATACAACGTGTGAAAAAAACTTATATATAAGGTCTTAGTTGACAGAGTTTGAACATTTATTAACTATGACATTATTTACTACATAGTAACTAAAAAAGAAAAAGAGAGAAAAAGTGAAATAAAGAAAGTATTTATAAAAAAACAGAAAGAAACTTACGGAAATTAGATATTTTATATCTTGCAAAAAAACTAATATTACAATATGATTACATTATTATTAACAAAGGAGATAACGTAATGTTTAAAAAGGTTTTAGTTCATGCAAGAAGAGGCATAAAACTTATAATTCTTTTTATGATTTCAATATTTTTAATTATTGGAGCAATTGCATTTTTATATAAACCAACATATAGTGTATATATAAATGGAGAACAAGTAGGTTATACATCAAACAAATCAGATTTACAACATAAAATAAATGAGTATGTAGACCATGGAGATGGAACAAATAAAAATGTAGCTTTTATACAAGTAAATGATATGCCAGAATATAAATTATGTTTATTAAAAAGAAATATTGTAACAAATGATGAAGAAATTTATAATAAAGTAACAGAACAAGGAATTCCATATTATAGATATTATGCAATTTTAGAAAATCAAGAAGAAAAATACTATGTATCTTCATTTGAAGAAGCAGAAAAGGCTATAAGTACATTAAAAGATAAGAACAGTGAAAATATAGATAAAATATCTATTTTAGAAAAATATGAAACAGGAATAAATGATTTAGTTTCAGTAGATGAAGTAGTTTCTAAGTTATATGTAGAAAAGAAAAAGGTTGTAAAAGTAACAAATACTACAACAAGAGCTACATCAGGATATGTAAATACAAATACAACAACATCAGGTGGAAAAGTAGCATTGGGAATTTCATTAATTAGACCAATTTCAGGAACAATTACTTCCAGATTTGGAGCAAGGAGTGGAATAAGAAGTTCAGCACATACAGGTTTAGATATATCAGCACCAACAGGAACACCTATTAAGGCAACAGCTTCAGGTACAGTTACATTTTCAGGAAGAAAAGGCTCATATGGATATATGGTTGTTATATCTCATGGAAATGGAATACAAACATATTATGCACATTGTAGTCAATTATATGTGACAACAGGCCAAACTGTTTCACAAGGAGAAACCATTGCAAGTGTAGGCTCAACAGGAAACTCAACAGGACCACATCTACATTTAGAAGTTAGAGTTAATGGAATAGCATATAATCCGCAAAATTATGTATATTAATAAATAAAAAATCCACAATTTGTTAAACAAATGTGGATTTTTTGATTTGATTTTTAAATATTGTTATGATAAAAAATATTTAACACCAGTTTCAATAGCATTTCGTTTCATAATAACTTTTCCATGTTCTACTAGCTTCATTTTAAATGTATCAGAATGAGAAGCTAAACTAGCAAATTCAGAGATAGTTGAATAAAACCCATTAATATATACATAATGTGTGTTTATATTAGAAAGTATAAGATAATATGTATCATTAAATAAATATAAAGAGATTGTTTTTGCTAATTGTTTTGATTGAATTCTTGTATTATTATGTATAGCAGTACAAAATTCACAAAATTCTTCAAAGCTAGAAAATTTATAAATAGAAGTGGTACTTTTAGGGTTTAAATTTTTGGTTTTCTTTTTTGGTATCACTTTTAATTTATTAGGATTTGTATTAATTTTTTCTGTATATTTTGTAATAGTAAATACAAAAAGACCATCAGAAGAAGAAAAAGCTTCTACTAAAAGTTTATATCCTTCTGTATAAAATCCAACTTCTTTTTCAGCTTTTAAAAGCATTTCTAAAAACAATTTTTGAGATTCTATTGGTTTTTCCATAATAGTCTGATAATCCAAATTACTATTTTTTAAATCTTCTGAGCTCACAATCACACGAATTTTATTTTCAGTTAATTTTTCAATTTTCATATATAATAAAAGCCTCCTTAAAACCTATTAAGTATATTATACTACTATTATTATTATATTTAAATGGATAATTTTTGGTAATAAAATTTTAAATATTAAACAATATACCATATAAATATAAAAAAAGTAAAGCTTTTTACTTGAAAAAAATGTTAAATCAATATATAATACCAATATGTAAAAATATGTTAAAAAATAAATAGCCGTAAGAAGTAAAGGCTGATTTGGAGGTATATAAATGGCGACAAAAGATAAAAATATATGGGTATTATTAGTGTTTATTTTATCAGGTTTAGTAATAGGGGGATTATTAGGACAGCTTGCATCTAACATAGATTGGTTATGGTGGCTTTCATATAGTCAAACATTTGGATTACAAGAACCAATTATTTTAGATTTAAGTGTTGTTACTGTAACTTTTGCATTAATGTTTAAAATTAGTGTAGCAAGTATTATAGGAATGTTATTAGCTATATTAATTTATAAAAAAATCTAAGAAATAGTTAAAAATTAAAAAATAGGGGCAAGATATTAATTGAAGAAAGGAATGATATTTTGTCTATCAAAATAAAACAATTACCAGAAACAGAAAGACCTTATGAAAAAATGGAACTATATGGAGAAACAGCATTATCAAATGCAGAATTAATAGCAATTATTATTAAAACAGGTACAAAGGATGAATCTTCTGTAACAATTGCCCAAAAATTATTAAGTATAAATACAAATTCAGAAAACAATTTAGACTTTTTAAAAGAAATGACAATAGAAGAATTGATGAATATAAAGGGAATTGGAAAAGTAAAAGCTATTCAATTAAAAGCATTAGGAGAATTAGCTAAAAGAATATCAACACCATCAAATTATAAAAAAATAAAAATAAAAACACCAGAAGATATAGCAAGATTACTGATGGAAGAAATGAGATTAGAAAAACAAGAACATGTAAAATTAGTTATTTTAAATAATAAAAATGAAATTGTAAAAATAAAAAAGATAGCACAAGGTGGAATTAATTCGGTTAATATGTCAATGAGAGAAATGTTAGTAGAACCAATAAAAATACAAGCCCCTAAGATAATTTTAATTCACAATCACCCTAGTGGTGATTCCACACCAAGTAAGGCAGATATTGAAATAACAGAAAGACTTTTTGAAGTATCACAATTATTTGATATAGAGTTATTAGACCATATTGTAATAGGTAATGGGAATTTTACAAGTATTATTTCAGAATTATTAACAAAAGATAGAGAAATATGAGTTTATGAAAGGAACGTATAGATTATGAAATTTTTTACATTTGGCTCAAAAGATATTGGAGTTGATTTGGGAACAGCAAATATTTTAGTAACATTAAAAGGAAAAGGGATTATTTTAAAAGAACCTTCAGTAGTAGCAATTGACAGAAAAACAGGAAATATTATGGCAACTGGAACAGAAGCAAAAGAAATGCTTCGGAAGAACACCTGACCAAATTAAAGCAGTAAGACCATTAAAAGATGGAGTTATTGCAGACTTTACTGCTACACAATTAATGCTTAAAAATTTAATTGGAAAAGTTGTAAAAAGATATAATATAGGAAAACCAAGAGTAGTGGTTGGTGTGCCATCTGGAATTACAGAAGTAGAAGAAAGAGCAGTAGAAGAATCTGTTATTCAAGCTGGAGCAAAAGAAGTATATTTAATAGAAGAGCCTATGGCAGCAGCAATTGGTGCATCATTAGATGTAGGGGAACCAAGTGGAAGCATCATTGTTGATATTGGAGGAGGAACTACAGAAGTTGCTGTTATTTCATTAGGAGGAATTGTTGTTAGTCATTCTTTACGCATTGCAGGTGATGAATTAGATGAGGATATTGTAAATTATATAAAAAGAGAAATGAATTTAGCTGTTGGAGATACAACAGCAGAGCAAATTAAAGTACAAATTGGATGTGCTATGCCACTTATGACCGAGATATCAATGGAAATAAGAGGAAGAGATTTAACAGATGGATTACCAAGGACAGCAACTATAACTTCAGCACAAGTAGAAGAAGCAATGAAAGAATCTATACAAAAAATTGTAGAGATTGTTAAAATTACATTAGAGAAAACACCACCAGAATTAGCATCAGATATTATGGAAAAAGGAATTGTATTAGCAGGTGGGGGAGCTTTAATTAAGAACTTAGACAAATTATTAAGTATGGAAACTGGTATGCCTGTATATATTGCAGAAGAACCATTAGACTGTGTAGTTAGAGGAACTGGTAAAACATTAGAGGATTTAGAAAGATTAAAGACAGTATTAATTAATGCTAGAAGAAGAAAATAAAATTATAGGAGTAGGAAATGTATAAAAATAAAAAAGCTGAAATAGCAGGTATTGTTATAACTATTATTATTTTAATATTGATTGTTATATTTTCTAATACAGACAGTGAAACATCATTTCTTGAAAATGTAGCAAGTAAATTAGTTATGCCAATACAAAATGGATTAGTTTATTTAAAAAATGGAATTAGTGGAAATAGTACATTTTTTACAGATATAAATAATTTAAAACAAGAGAATGAACAACTAAGAGGGAAAAATAGCGAATTAGAGCAATCATTAAGAGAATTAGAAAGTATAAAATCTGAAAATGAAACATTAAAAGAATATGTAGGATTAAAAGAGAAATATGGTGAATATAGTACAATACCAGCATATATTATCAATAAAGATATTAGTAATTATTCAAAAACAATAGTAATTAATGTAGGAAGTAATGATGGAATAAAAGAAAATATGACTGTTATTGCTGACCAAGGACTAGTAGGACATGTTATTTCTGTAACAAAAGATACAGCAAAGGTAAGAACTATTATTGATACTTCTAGTTCAGTAAGTTGCTTATTAAGTACAACAGATGAAAGTATAGTATGTAAAGGAACATTAGACGAAGATTCTGTATTAAAAGCAATATATATACCAGATGATGATGGAATTATACAAGGAGATAGTGTAGAAACTTCTGGATTGGGTGGAATATATCCAAAAGGAATTCATGTAGGAACAATAAAAAAAGTTGTAAATACACAAAATACAACAGACAGATATTCAATTGTAGAAACAGCAGTTAATTTTGATAAACTAGATACTGTATTAGTTATAACAAATCAATAGAGAGGTGAAATTTTTGAAAAAATTTATAATGAATATATTAATTATATTATCAGCATTTATTATATATTTTTTGCAATCAAATTTTTTTAATTGGTTTACTATTTCTGGAGTTATGCCTAGTTTATTTGTTATATTAACTTTATTTATAGGATTGTTTGCAAATAGAATAACAGGAGTTGTGTATGGAGTAGTAATTGGTGGTGTTTTAGATTTAGTAATTGGTACACAAATAGGAATTAATGCAGTTGGATTAGGGATTATTGGATTTTTAGCTGCTACATTTGATAAAAATTTTTCAAAAGATAGTAGAGCAACTATTATGTTTATGGTATTAGGTGCTACATTTATATATGAGATTATTGTATATATACTAAATTATATTATTTTTTCTACAAATATAGAGATTGTGAATTTTATTAAAATATTAGCTATTGAAATTATATATAATTTAATTATTGTCATTGTTTTATATCCATTAATACAAAAATTTGGATATTCAATTGAAAATGAATACAAAGGAAATAAAATTTTGACAAGATATTTCTAATTTCCTATACAATAAAGGGTCTTAGTAAAATTTAATATAAGTTATTTAGAAATACATTTTAAAAAGCAAGGAAGAGGAAGGTGAGGCCTTGAAAAAACTAGGGTTTAAGAAAACAAAGAAAAAGACTAAAAGTAATTTGAATTTGCGATTTAATCTTATAACAGTATTTACATATATAATTGGAATTGTTTTAATTATACAATTATTTAACCTACAAATTGTGCATGGAGCAGAATACAGAGAAGAATCAAATACAAGACTTACAAGAGAATCCACTATAAAGGCTACAAGAGGAGAAATTTTAGATAGAACAGGAACAGAATTAGTTACAAATTCAACAAAATTCGGTGTAGAATTATATAAAACGAAAATTGACAATAATGAATTAAATAATTCTATTTTAAATATTGTGAATCTATTAGAAAAATATCAAGTAAATTATTCAGACTCTTTTCCAATATCTATAAATCCATTCCAATTTACTATTAGTGATAATGCATTGGCTAATTGGAAAGAAAAATATGATTTAAATGGGAACATATCTGCTGAAGAAGCCTTTTATAACTTTAAAGAGAAATATAAAATTGAAAATGCAGATATAACAGAAATTAGAAAGATTATAGCTATCAGATATGAGATAACTACAACAGGATATAGTAGTACAAGAGCTTTAACAATAGCAAAAAATATTCCAAGAGAAGCAGTAGCAGAATTTTCAGAAAGTAATGACAAATTTCCAGGAATCAATATTGTAACAGAGCCTGTAAGAGAATATACTTCTGGAACACTAGTATCTCATGTTTTGGGATATGCATCAACTATTAATGCAGATGAATATGCAACAAGAAAAGATAGATATGAACAAAATGATATAATAGGAAAAACAGGAATTGAATATGTTTTTGAAGAATATTTAAAAGGACAAGATGGAACAAAACAAATTGATATGGCTGTAGATGGAACAATAACATCTGAATATACATCAAAAGAAGGAATTGCAGGAAGTGATGTAGTATTAACAATAGATGCTAATTTACAAAGAGTTACAGAACAAGCATTAGAAGCTAATATAAAGAAAATTGCTTCAGGGGGATTTGGCAAAGCTTATGATACTAATGCAGGTAGTTGTGTTGTTATGAATGTTAAAACAGGAGAAATTTTAGCAATTGCAAGTTATCCCAATTATGACCCATCAGATTTTGTGGGAGGTATTAGTACAGATAAATGGAATCAATATAATACTGATTCTGCAAAACCATTAATGAATAAAGCAGTTCAAAATGCTTATGCACCAGGTTCTATTTTTAAAATGGTAACAGCAATTGCAGGGTTAGAATCTGGAGCAGTTACTAGAACAGAAAAAATTAATGATATAGGTGAATATAAAAAATATGGAGGACAATGGCCATGTTGGTATTATACAGATTATCATAGAGGCCATGGATATTTGAATGTATCACAAGCAATTGAAAGGTCTTGTAATTATTTCTTTTATGAAATAGGAGATAGAATGGGAATAGATACTCTTTCTAAATATGCAAAATACTTTGGATTAGGAGTTAAAACAGGAGTAGAATTACCAAGTGAGACCTCAGGAGCAATGGCAACACCACAATATAAAGGACAAATATCAACAGAACAATGGTATAGTGGAGATACAATTAATGCTTCTATAGGACAAGGTTTAAATAATTTTAGTCCATTACAAATGGCAAAATATATTAGTATGATAGCTAATGGAGGAAAAGCTATAGATGTAACTATTGTAAAAAGTATTATAAAAGCTGATGGAACACAAATTTCAACAGAAGAAATTAATAATTTTACAAATAAAAAACTAGGATTAAAAAATACTGAAAGTGAAGATTTAACAATACATCAGGAAAACTTGAATGCCATTTTATCAGGAATGCGTTCTGTTACTAGTGACAGAACAGGAACTGCATATGTAAGATTCCAAGATTTTGGTATTTCAGTTGGTGGAAAAACAGGTTCAGCAGAAGCAGGAAAAGACAAAAATCAAAGAGACATAGTTCATGCATGGTTTACAGGATTTGCACCATTTGAAGACCCAGAAATTGCTGTAGTAGTTATGGTAGAAAATGGTGGACATGGAAATTATACGGCAGAAGTTGTAAGAAATATTATGGAAGAGTATTTTGGAATGAATACACAAGAAATCCAAGAAGATATGAGTGCTGTAAATTATAATCAGTCTTTAAGATAAAAAGAGAGAGAGGATGTAAAAATGAAAATAAAAAATTGTGTAAGTATTAACTTAAGAAAAAATGAAATTTTAATAAAAATTAGTGATGACGCAGAACAAAAAGACATTATAGAAAATTTGAGAAAAAAACTTCCTGAATTGAAGAAAATGTATAAAAATGAAAAAACTCCTATTATGGTTACAGGAAAAATTTTAAAAAACAAAGAAATAGATGAAATACAAGAATTAATAAAACATAATATTGATGTAGAAATTGATTTTGACATGCCAAAAGCTTTAGGACTAGCAAATATTACAAGAACATTTAATAAAGAAATTGCAATTTCTGAAACAAAGTTTCATAGAGGTTCATTACGTTCAGGACAAAAAATGGAAGTAGAAGGAAGTCTAGTTATTTTAGGAGATGTTAATTCTGGTGCAGAAGTAATGGCTTCTGACAATATTGTTGTATTAGGGGCATTAAGAGGATTAGCACATGCAGGAGCAAAAGGTAATAAACAAGCAATTATTTCTGCTGGTATTTTAGACACAGTCCAAATTCGAATTGCTAATGTTATAAAAGAAATTGACAGAGATGAAGAACCATTACACAAACAAGCATATGTTAGTATTATTGATAATGAAATTGTAATAGAGTAATAAACCCATTACTAAAACAAGCACTTTTAACTAACTAACAATAAAATTAGAAGCATAAATAACATATCATCTTTTACATCTTCTTTATAAAGAAAAAATAGCAAGCACAAGATAATTAAATCGTCTAAATATAGTTTTTGTCCAGAAATTTCTAACACAGGTTGTTCTTTATTAAAAAATCCATCTGTGTTAATAGAAACAGGACCAATATTATAATATTTAGATGATTTTTTTTCATGTATATTTTCTTTTTTTTGATATAAAAGGTCTCCAGTTTTTCTTACTTCCGTAGATGTACATGAATTAGCATTAGGTGTTTTTTGATTATCCAAAGGCATAGAATTTGATGTATAATAAGGACTTCTTGGATAATTACGAGAATAAGGATAAAAAGGAGACCTAAAAAAAGGTATCTGATTAATCACTAGAATTCTCCTTACCATTATTATTTTGATTAAATAATTCCATCAAATTTGTCATGTTTAGTAAATTAGAGTATTGGTCTAATTTACTTTTTTTTTCGTCTCTCAAATAAGGTTTTAAAGATTGTAGTAAATTTGACCTTGGATTAGAATTATTATTCATTTTTTCCATTACAGATTTCATTTTCATCATTGTATTTATATCAATTTTACTAAAATCAAATCCAGAAGTATTTGCATTGTTTGTTGAATTATTATAATTATTACTACTTTCATTATTAGGATTGTTAGAATTATTATTATTTTCATTAGAAGTTGAATTTCCACCCATCATTGAAGAAAAGTTTTTTAAAGCATCTGGAGGAATTTGAGAAATAATATCATTTAAGTTCCCATTATTTAGCATAGAATTTACCTTATCCATTGTTTGTTTATCAAAATTAAAATTATCCAAAATAATCACCTCATAAAATATATATTCAAAATATGAAATTCTATGTAATATAATATGCCGTATGAATAAAAAATGTAACAAATTTGTAATAAACTTATTGAAAGTATACATAATATACGTTTTGTATACTTGTATAATATAAAATGTTAGAAAAAGTAAAAAAATGTGCAAAAAAAGTTGAAAAATCAACAAAAACGAGGTATAATAAATAATAGGTAAAATAATAAAATTATAATGCTGAAATTGTAAGTAGAAACAAAATTTAATTTTAGTGGTACACAAAGAAAAAATTGTAAAACTTATGAAGCTAAATTTGTATTTAGAAAGGAATGTGAGCAAATATGAAAAATAAGATTTTAAAAATTAGTGTAGTTATTTTATTAATAATGACTCTAACTATGTCTAATTTTATATTTTTGGGTTCAAGTCTTATTAGTTATGCAGTAGATACAAGAAGCACGAATCATAAAAATATTGAATTTGGAGCCTATTTTAAAAATGATAATGGGCAAAAAATAACAACATTAGAAAGAAATGCAAATATGGAAGAAGTTTCTTTATATTTGGATATAAATGTTAAGGAAGAAGGATTTTTTGTAGGACAGGTGAAATTACAAAATTCTAATTTTAATGTTGTAAATTCTGAAAGTGAACATGTAAGTAAAATTGAAGACAATACTATTTATTTAAATCAATTAGATGTAGGAAAAAATGAAGAAATAGAAATAAAAGTAAAACCAATTGAAAATGAAGTTATAAATATAAACATGTTAGACTGTGAAAGTGAATTAACATTAACAGGTATTTATAGAGATAAAACAGAAAAAGATATAAATATCGATGCAAAAAGAATAGTTAGAATGCAATTGGTAGAAGCAAATTCAAATACTAATATAAAAAATGAGATAGAAGTTATTACAAATAAATTAATTAAAATATCTGGTGAAGATAAACGAGTAATACAATTATCATTACATATGGGATTAAATGACAATAATTATCCAATGAAAGAAATTTATGCAAAATTAAATGTACCAACAATTAATGGAATATCACCAAAAATTATTAAAGATGTTCATCTAAATACAATGTCAGAATTTGATTATAGATATGAAAATGGATACATAGAAATAATCTTGAAAAATGAAGTAACACAAAATAATGATATCTTATGGAGAAAGCAAGGAGAAGAAAATGTTATTTTAACATATATTTATGATGTAGAAGCAGAATTAGAAAATGTAGAAATTACTTCAGAAGAAAAAATAACATTACAAAATAATAAAGTGTTAACATCAGATTCTCAAACAATTACATTATCTGAAGAAGAAGTTGATTCAAGTATAAAAGTAACAACAAAAAATTCTAAAACAAGTATCTATAAAGGAAAATTATATTCAGGAATAGATAAACAATATGCTAGTCAAACAGTATTAGATGTAAAATTAGCTAATATAGAAGAATATATATCTATAAAAGAACAAGCAAGTAGATATAAATTTGATAATGGAGAAGTGGATAGTAATATATACTATAATAAAACTGCCATTTCAAAAAAAGATTTTGATAACATATTTGGAAAAGACGGAAAAATTGAAATTTATAATCAAAATGGTGAAATATTATCAACAATTACAAGTGATACAGAAGTAGATAAAAACGGAAATATTGTTATTGATTATACAGATAGACAACCTAAAGGAATCGAAATAAAGACTTCTAACCCTATCGTAGAAGGAAATATAGCTTTTATACATTCAAAAACAATTAGTGCATCAGATGTAAATATAGTAAAAAAAGCAAATAGTATTGCAACAAAAATTATATATGGATATAACAATTATAGTGAGGAAGAGAAAACTGTTAAAGAAGAAACATATACAACAGGTATAGAAGCAGAAACAGAAATGATGATAAATCTTAATGAAACAACAACAGAAGCTAGATTAGAAATTAGTAGAAATACATTATCAACTATTGTAAAAAATGACATTGAAATGAAATTAATATTAAAAACAGATGAAGAATCAAAAGATTTATATAAAAATCCAACTTTTAGAATTGAATTACCAGAACAAGTTGAAAGTATAGAAATTAACAGTGTAAATGTATTATATGAAGAAGAACTAACAATTGAAAAGTGTACAGTTGATGGAAGATATATTACAATTCAAATGGCTGGTGAACAAACAGAATATAAATCACAAACTGTAGAAGGTGCAAACATTATAATTAATGCAACAATTAATGTTAATAGAACATCTATTGCAAGACCAGAGTCAATTAATGTAGAGTATGTAAATGAAAAAGCAAATACATATTCAAACAATGAAGATATTGGTAAAATTTCTCAACAAATAGAAATTGTAGCACCAAAAGATGTAACTGTAATTAATAAAATAGAATCATTAAATATAGAAACAATAGGTGAAGAAAAAACAACAACTGTTAGTTTACAAAGAGGAAAAGATACTAAACAAATAGAAGTTAGTTTTGAAATTATTAATAATAATGAAGAAAATATTGACAATGTATATATATTAGGAACATTTCCAACAAGAACAGAGAAAAACAATATAGATATATCAGTTATTAAAGGTATTAATGTAGAAAATGGAATTGTATACTATACAGAAAATGAAAATGCGACAGAATCATTAGAAGATTCAGAAAATAATTGGACAACAAATATAACAAATCCAAAAAATGTTAAGAAATATTTAGTAGTAATGGAAAATATTGTAGCAAGAACATCTATTAAAGGCTCATATACAATAGAAGTACCAGAAAACTTAGAATATAATCAAAAAGCAACAGAAGGATTTGAAGTAAATTATACAAAAGGACAAGCTAAAAATGAAAATACAGTAAAAGCAACAGAAATTTCTATGGAAACAGGTATTGGACCAAAAATAGAAACAAATTTAACTGGAGAAGTGGCAGGAGAAGAATTAACAAATACAAGTACAGTAAAAAATGGTGAAGTTATTAAATATAGAGTACAAGTATCAAATGTTGGTTCAGAAGATGTAAAAGATATTACTGTAAAAGGAATTATACCAAAAGGAACTACATTAGTTAAACCAGTTGATAATTATGAATATACAGGAGCTTCTTATTATAAAGAAATAAAAGCAGATATATATGAATCAACAATTGAAACTTTATCAGTAGGAGATATTGCTTATGTAGAATATGAAGTAATGGTTAACTCTAGTTTAGAAAATGGCACATCAATTAATAATACTGTAGAAATTCATTATTCAGATGTTATACAAAAAACAAATGAATCTACTGTTTTATCAGAAAATGGAACTTTAAGAGCAATGGTAAAAAGAGTAACAGATAGAAAAATAGATTTATATGAATCAGGAACAGTAAGATATTTTGCTATTATTAAAAATACATCATCTGAAACATTAAATAATGTTATGGTAAGAACAAACAAATCAAATAATTTAGAAGTATCAAAATTAACATTAATCACAGGAATGAATGAAAATGAAGTTTCAGATGAAGATATAGCATATATATCATCAGAAAAAACAGATAAAGTAAAAACAAAACCAGAAACAAATACTAATAATGAAATTGATGAAAATGTACAATCAGAAATTATAGAATATAGTGATGAAATTAATATAGGAACATTAGAGGCAGGAGAAATAAAAGTATTAAGTTATAATATGGTAATCAATAAAATGGTAGATGATACATTAGATACAATCAATTTTTCAGTAGTTGCATTAGATAGACAAAAAGAACATAAATCAAACTTGTGGCAAGATAAAATAAATAGTTTTGATATAGATATGTCAATGGAATCAAATACAGAAAGTAGCTATGTAAAATCTGGAGATAGTATTATTTACACAATTCACATAAAAAATATGAGTAAATCTCAAACATCTGGATTAGTAATAAAAGATGAAATTCCATCTCAATTAACTATTAATGGTATAACAAAAGATGGAGAAGATGTAAAATATACAACAAATAATATTGAAATAGGATGTGAATTACCAGCAAATGGAGAAACAACAATTGTTATTGATACTGTTGTAAATTATTCAGAGTCAAGAACAGAAGCAGAAACAATTACTAACAGAGCAATAGCAAGTGTTTATGGAGAAGATATAGCAACAACATCAGCTTTAAATCACATAATAAAACCAGATGTTATTGATGAGAATAATGGAAATGGCGAGGGAGATAATAATAACAATAATAATGATGATGAACAAAATGGAAATGTAGCAAATGGAAATCAAATGATAAGTGGTTTAGCATGGTATGACAAAAATTATAATGGTAAAAAAGATAATGGAGAAACAATGTTACAAAATGTAACAGTAAGATTGTTAAATGTTAATACAAATCAATTAGTTAAAGATGTTAAAGGAAATATATTAGAAGCAAAAACAAATAAAAACGGAGTATATGTTCTTGACAATATTTCAGATGGACAATATATTGCTATATTTGAATATAATGTAGGACAATATTCATTAACAACATATCAAGCAGAAGGAGTTAATGAAAACGAAAATTCTGATGTTAGATTAAATGAATTATTAATTGAAGGCTCAAGGCAAAAAGTTGCTTCAACAGATATTATTCGCATAAATGACCAAAATGTATCAGATATTAATATTGGTTTAATAGAATTACAAAACTTTGACTTAAAATTAGATAAATATATAAGAAGAATATTAATTCAAAATTCTGCTGGAACAACAACTAGAGAATATAATAATGTAACAACAGCAAAAGTAGAATTAGATGCAAAACAAATGAAAGGGTCAAATGTTATTATTGAATATAATATTATAGTAACAAATGTTGGAGAAGTAGCAGGATATGCTAGAAATATTGTAGATTATGTACCAAGTGAATTAGAATTTAGTTCTGAATTAAATAAAGATTGGTATGAAAGAGGAAACTCATTATATACAACATCATTAGGAAATGACATTATTAATCCAGGAGAATCAAAAACAGTAACTTTAATTTTAACAAAAACTATGGGAGAAGACAATTTAGTTACAAGAAATAATGCAGAGATTTATGAAGCATATAATGACTTAGGACTAGAAGATGGAAATTCAACACCAGGAAATAAAATCAATGGTGAAAATGACATGGGCTCAGCAGATGTGATTGTAAGTATTAAAACAGGTGGAGTTGTATATATGACAATAATAGTAATAATTGCAATCATAGGATTAGCAGGAGCAATTACAGGAATTATTGTAAAAAGAAAAAATGCAAAAGAGGAAAATTAGGAAAGAAAGGAGGTAAAAAAATGAGTAAACTAAAAAAGTTACTAATATCAATTATAGTAATGGCATTTGCTATATTAGCATTTACTAATATAGCAAATGCAGGATATAATGTAGGAGATACAATGTATATTACTTATAATAAGTATTTAAGTGATTCAAATTTATTTTGTGTTGAGCATAACCAAGCATTAACAAATTATAGAAGAATAAAATATCAAATTATTTCAGCAATAGATATTGAAGGAAATACTTCAACAGACCATACAGGAAAAAGTATTACAAGTTGGCATAATGCAAAATTTGCCAGCATATTATCAGCAGATAATGGGACTGATAAAGAAAGTGGACCAGTACAAAATGCTATTTGGAATTATATATATACATGGATGAACAATGTAGGAAAGAATCATGCAGGATTATACCTTGGATTTGTAAATGCAGTGAAAGGAAATAATAATAACTTAGATAAAATATCTTCAGACTATGCAGATAGCTTAAGAAATTTAAAAATTACAGATAATACAAATAAGACAGCATTAACTGTAAAATCTGATGGAGATATGATTAAAATAGGACCATTTAATTGGAGTTTTTCTGGTAATTTAAAGGAAATAGCAGTAAAAGACCAAAATGGAAATACAGTAAGTGGTATTAAATTTAGTAAATATACAGGAACAACAGTAGAAAACATTAATGTTAGTCAAATACAATCAGGAAAAGATTTTTATATTTCAGTACCAATTAGTAGTGGTATAAGTAGAATTACAAATATTATGGCAAGTGGTGAAACAGAAGTAAAAGGTGTGGAAATTTACTTTTTACAATCAACAGAAAGTAGTTACCAAAACTTAATATTAAGAGAACCATATAAAACACCATATCCTTATAATACAAACTTTGAATATAATATTGACTTATTAGGAAATTTAAAAGTTATTAAAGTAAATAAAGATAATCATGAAGTTAAATTACAAGGAGTTGGATTTAAAATTAAAAACAAAAATACAGGATTATATGTACATAAAGACGCAAATGGAAAAATAACATATGTAAATGAAAGTCAAGCAACAGAATTTGTAACAGATTCTAAGGGAGAAATTTTAATAAAAAACTTAATTGTAGGAACTTATGTAGCATATGAAACACAAAATCCAAATTATGGTTATGAATTTATATCAGAAGGTGTGGAAGGAACAGTTGTTATAGATAAAACTAAAGACTTTATTATTGAAAACAAACAAATTTATGTAAAACTTTCTGGATATGTATGGTTAGACAAACAATCAGGAAAACAATCACAAAGAAATAGTTTATATAGAGATGATTTAAATGATGATAGAGATGAACTATTAAAAGATGTTATTGTAAGATTAATTGATAGAAGAACAGGTGAAATTGTAAAAAATGATAAAGGTGAAGACTTCTATGTATTAACAAAAGAAATAACTTTAGGAGATAATGTTATAAGATATTATCAATTTGTAGATGTTAGAATTGATAATTTAGAAAATTATTTTATAGAATTTGAATATGATGGAATAACATATTCAAATGTAACACCACATATTGATAAAGATAATGGCTCAAAAGCATCAGAAAATCCAAATGTTAGAGATTCATTTAATAAAGAATTTAGCATAATTGAAGGTGCTTCTGAAACAACAGGTGTAGCATTAAACGAAAATAGAAATATAACACATGAATTAAAATATAATAAAGATTCAGAACAACATAAATCAACTTTCATTAATGAAGGTTTACCAGTTGGACAATATCCAATAACAGCAAACACAGATGAAACAGATTATATAATAAAAAATCAATTTGAATATGGAATGGAAGAAATACCATATATTAATTTAGGATTATATGAAAGAGAACAACCAGATTTAGCATTAATTAAAGATATGCAAAATGTAAGAATTGCAATTAATGGATATCAACATATTTATGAATATGCACAAAGATTTGCAAACTTAGAAGCACAAGAATCAGATGGAAATTATGATGGTACAGGATTTAATGTTGGTGTTAAATTTGCTAGTGAATATGTAAATAATTCATATACAAGACCAATTTATAAAGCAGATTATGAATATATTAATGAACAAGATAGCAGTAGAGAATTAAAAGTATATGTAACATATAGAATTGCTGTAAGAAATGAAACAAGTAATTTAATTACACAAGTAAATAACTTAGTAGATTATTTTGATAACAGATATAAAATTGTTTCAGTAGGTACAGAAGTTAATAAAGAAGGTATAATTACAGGAAATATTGACTATGAACAAAATACATATAATAACCAATATTCAAAAGCAACTATTTATACAAACTCAAGAATTGAATCTGGAAAACAAAACGAATTTTACGTACAATTTGAATTAAATAGAGAAGCAGTTTTAGCAATTTTAAATGATAAAGAAACATTAGATAATGTAGTAGAAATTAATTCATATTCAACATTTGACAAAAATGGAAATGTATATGCTGGTATAGACAGAGATTCTAACCCAGGAAATGCAAGACCAGGTGATACTTCAACATATGAAGATGATACAGATTCAAGTCCATCTCTAAAATTAGAGTCAGCAGATAGTAGAGAAATGGCAGGTAAAGTATTCTTAGATTCTACATCAGGAGAATTATTAACAGGACAAGTTAGACAAGGTAGTGGAGCTTATGAAGAAGGAGAAACTGGAATACCAGGTGTAGAAGTTACTTTAACAGAAAATACAGGAACTGGATTAGTGTATAGAACTACAACAGATGAAAATGGAGATTTCTATATTTCAAATTTCATACCAGGAGATTATACATTAACTTATACTTGGGGAGACGAAAATTATACTGTACAACATTATAAAGGAACTGTATATAATAAAGAGAGGTATAATTCTAATATTGCAAATAAACAATGGTATAAAACAGATGTAGATACAAGATGGACAGATGCAATAGATAATTATAATAATCCTCAAACTGCACCAAAAGGGTCAAGACAACAAATAGATGATGAAATGAAGACAATAACAAATAGTAGTGAAGTAACTATTCATAAAATGGATTCTAAAACACCAACTATGGGAATTGGTGTAGAATATGAAACAACATATACAGCATCTTATGGAGATAAATATGTATATAGAATTAGCAATCTTGATTTCGGTATTGTAGAAAGAGCAAGACAAGAATTATCATTAAATAAAAGAGCAAGTATAATGAAAGTAACATTAGCAAATGGGCAACCATTAGTAGATTTAAAAATAACAGAAGATGGAAAACTAGAAGGCCAAAAATCAAATGTTACATATTTACCAGCATCAGCTAATTCAATACCAACTAATGGAATGGTAAGACTTGAATTAGATAGTGAATTAATACAAGGTTCAAGATTACAAATTGGATATGAAATAAAAGCAACTAATAATAGTGAATTAGATTACATATCAGAAAACTATTATACATATGGTATTGCAGAAGGTGATGTTGTAACAATAACACCATCAGCAATTGTAGATTACCTAGATAGTGATTGGGATTTTGATTCTTCAAATAACTTAGATTGGGAATCAATAAAAAAGGATGATAGTAGAATCGACTTAGCAGAAGAAGTAAAAAAATCAACAACAATAGATAATAGAAAAATGTTATATACAGAATCATTAAAAGGATATGATTTACGCCCAACAGATAGTGCAATTGTTATGTTAAATGTATCTAAATTGCTAGCATCATCAGAAAATATTGAATTAGATAATGAAACAGAAATTGTTAAAGTAGAAAAAACAGGTGGCTCAGATATAACTTCAATACCAGGTAACTATATACCAGGTACTGGACCATCAGTAGAGCCTGATGATGATATGGCAGAAGTTGTAATTGTGACACCAAATACTGGTGAAAACTTGAATTATATTATACCTATAGCTGTTTTAGTAGTTGCGTTTGTTATTATAGGAACAGGAGTTATAGTTATTAAGAAGAAAGTTCTTAACAAATAGTTTATATAAAAAAATATGAGATTAGATTAATTAATCTCATATTTTTTTCTTTCTACGACATATCAATGCTGTCAATTGTAACTTACGCAAATAGGCATTTTATACAAATATCTATTAAAATATTACAAAATGTTACAAAATAGTAAATAAAATATAATATAAAGTTAATAAAACTAGGGAAAAGAGCATCCCTAAACAAATATAAATATTAGATAAATTTATGGAAAACATTCACATTGAAAAGTTAGAAAATAAAGTATAGTATAGAATATAGGATAACAATACTTATTTTTGGAGGGGAAATTATGGAAAAGAAAAATCTTCATAAAAAGATTCTAGGATTACTAATTATAATTTTAGCTGTATTAAACATTTTTATGTTAAGATTACAGTTTGTTAATGCAGAAGAAGAAACAACAATCAAAGTAACTCCAATCTTAGAAGGGGCATTAGAAAAATATGTAAACTATAATTTAGATAATGATGATAAAGGAACATTATTACAATATCATTTAAGGACAGGAATAAATTATAAAGAAGAACTTGAAGTTTTACCTATAAAAGAAAATATAACAACAATTAATATTGGACAAATTGATGGAAAACATCCTTATGATGTAAAAGTTATTATAAATAATACAAATGCAACAAATGGAAATGCAGACAAAAATATTTATGTAGATAGTGAATATAATCCTGACACAGGTATACTAACAATAAAGACAGAAAATCAGGATGAAAATGGAAATATAATTTCAGATAAAATACCAAATAAAGATAGCAGAGATGATTATATTTTAATTTGTTATTATGATACATATACAAATAATCCAGTAGAAAGAGAAATTGCTTTAAAAATTTCTTCAAGAATAGCATTATTTTCAGAGAAGAATAATGAACTATATGCAGAAGGAGAGTTGAAAAATGTAGTAACAGAAGATATTGGGGATTTAACTTCTATAAAATATGATACAGAAGATATATATAATGGATATATAAAATCAAATATCATTAATAAAACAGAATATAATACACAATATAAAGATACAATAAAAATAAATGTTAGTAAAAAAGAATTACATCAAAAAATGCAAATAACAGAAAAAAATATATTTGTAAAAACAAATGATGAAGAAATTGTAAAAGATTTAGGAAATGACAACCAGCTAGTATATAAAAATACAAAATTTAAAAGACAAAATATAATAGAAATTCTTGGAGAAGAATTTTGTATTGAAATTTTTGATGAAGACGGTAATACAGTTTCTGTGATTGACCAAAATGCACAATTTGCAGAAGATGGAGTAATTACAATTAATTATGAAAATGATTTAACAAATTTACATATAAAAATGAGTAATATTGTAAATGAAGGTATATTAAATATTGAAAATACAAAAGAAATCAAAAACACAATGACAGATATCAGAAATTTAAATATAAAAACAATAACTAATATTATTGGATTTAATGAAAAACAAATTATAACACAAACAGAGGAAAATATAGAAACTCAAAATATAGAAGAGGAAACTTATAATATAACAAAAGAAAATTTGGTTGAAATAAAAGATGCACAAAATAATGTAAATATGACTGTAAACTCTACAGAATGGACAAATGAACAACAAAATGACATTATATTTGATATTAATTTGAATTCAGCTGAAATAAAAAATAACTTATTTAAAGACACAAGTTTAAAAATAGAACTACCAAGCCAAGTGGAAAAAGTGATATTAGGCAATTCTGTAATGGTATATGGTAATGGGTTAACATTAGAAGAGCCATATATAGAAACAGATAAAAATGGAAATATGAGCATTATAGCTAATTTAACAGGAGAACAAACACAATATCAGGAAAGTAATTTAGGATTAATTACAAATATAAAAATACCAGCAACAATCATTTTGAAAAAAGATATTGAAAATATAACAGATAAATTAAATTTAGTATATACAAACAATTATACATTAGATAAAAGCACAGAAGAAGGAAATATAGAAATACCATTAAATATTAGAAGTTATAATGCAGAACAAAATGAATTAGAAGAAATAATACAAGACATTGAATTATCTGACAAAGCTACGGCACAAGAGATATTAGATAGTTTGAAATTAGAAGTAACACCTGTAAAAGGAGATGTCATTTTAAA
Organism: uncultured Clostridium sp.; assembly: GCA_947364715.1. GTDB lineage: Bacteria > Bacillota > Clostridia > TANB77 > CAG-508 > CAG-269. Next base: position 89,819 of record CANAUI010000001.1, on the reverse strand, counting down.
TGATGGAGATATTGTTTATGAAGGAGAATATATAAAATATAACATTAAGGTTACTAATATTTCAAATACAGATATAGAAAATGTTAAAGTTGTTGCTAATATACCAGAAGGATTAGTTTATGGAGAATTAAAGGCTGATTATTATAAGTATAAGGGGGAATATACTTATTATTTTGATGATTCTATAAAAGAGAAAAGTATAGATATAGGAACTATAGAAGCAGGAAAAACTTATGAAACATTTTATGAAGTACAAGCTCAAGATTTAGAAAATAGAGAAGAACAAAAAGAAATTATAACCGACATTAAAACATATGTAGGAGAAACAATAGCAACAAATTATCAAATAAATAATATAATTAAACCAGCAGAAGTAAAGATGTTTCTTGATGCAAGAATAGATAATGGTCACAATAGATGGAATTATGGATTAGAATTAGTAGGAAAAACAGGAGAAGAGGCAATTGTACAAATAAAATTGCCAGAAGAATTTAAATTAAAATGGTTTTTTATAGAAGGAACAGAAGAATTACAAATAATTCCTAATGATAATATAAAAATATCAGAAGATAATATAGTAACTGCAAAGCTAACAGTAAATGGTAATTATTTCTTTGAAGGATATATGGAAGAATATGAAATTGACAAAAATACAAATACATATATAAAAACAATTGTAGCAACTGCAAAGGCTTCTGTTAATGGAAAAATATATACTTCAAATGAAAATAGAATAGAATATGAATATCAAAATGCTACAATTGTAATGACTTCACCAACAGAAGGCCAAAAGATAAATTATGGTGAAGAAATACAATATGATATTGCAGTAACAAATACAGGAGGAACAAAATCTACTCTATTACATGAAAAATCAGTAGCTGTTCATCTTACAGATTTTTTACCAGAAAATATAAATCCAGTTAGTGTTACTTATGAAACTTGGAAACAAGAGTTTAAAGAAGATAATGAAACAGAAATACTTACTGATGATGATGTTAAATTAATTAAAGAAGAGATTACATTAGATATTAATAATTTATTAGAAGACCAAGAAGGAAATAAATTACCAAATGTAGATATTATATGTAATATACCAAAAGATGAAACTGCACATATTAAAATTATAGCTACAGCAGGATATGTATTTGAAGATACAAAAATAGAAAATAGTGCAACAATTACTATAACAGAAAAAATAAATGACGAAGATGATTCAATAGAAAAAGTTGTATTACATAAAACTTCTAATACAATAGCACATACAATTATTTCAGAAATAGAAACTGACCCAGAGAATCCAGAAGAGCCAGATAAACCAATTGACCCAGACAATCCAGACAACCCAGACAACCCAGACAATCCAGATAATCCAAATAACCCATCAGAAAAAAATTATGCAATTTCAGGAGTTGCTTGGATTGATAGTAATGAAGATGGTGCTAGACAATCAACAGAAGCAATATTAAAAAATATAAGAGTTATTTTAGTTAATATGCAAAAGGCAAATGCAATTGATGCAGAAACTGTTACTGGAGAAAATGGAACATATAGATTTACTAATTTAAAAGAGGGAAATTATGTAGTATTATTTGTTTATGATAATAGTAACTATACTGTAACACAATATAAACATAATGGTGTATCAGAAAATATAAATTCAGATGTTTTTGAACAAGAAATTAAATTGTTTGGAGATAAAGTTATAGTTGCAGCAACAGATATCCTGAAAGTAAATGAAAATAAATCTAACATAGACATGGGATTAGTAGAAAATAAATTGTTTGATTTAAGTCTAAATAAGAGTATTTCAATGGTAACTGTGCAAACAAAACAGAGAACAAATACATATAATTATCAAAATGTAAAATTAGCAAAAGTAGATATTAGAGCAAAAGAAATAGAAGGGGCAAAGGTTACAGTCCAATATAAAATTACAGTTACAAACGAAGGAGAATTAGATGCAACTATAGGTAATGTTGTAGACTATTTGCCAGAGGGATTCCGTCTTGATACAACAAATACACAATTATGGAGAAATCAAGGAAATAATATAGTAATTAATGAAAGTATTAAAAATCAAAGACTTCCAGCAGGAGAAAGTATAACATTAACATTGACAGCAACAAAAACAATGTCAGGTGATTCTACAGGAATATTTATTAATAAGGCAGAAATTGGACAAGCAAATAATTCAAAACAAATAAAAGATATTGATTCAACACCAGGAAATGGTATTGAAACAGAAGATGATTTTTCAAAAGCAGAAATTATTATATCAATTGGTACAGGTATAGGTGTATATATTTCAATAGGTTTTATATTACTAATATTATTAGTTATAGCTTTATTTATTGGAATTAAAAAAGGAAAAATAAATATAAGTAAATTTCATAAAATATCTAAATTGAGTATGTTTGCTATTTTATTTGTAACAATTATATTTATGCAAGAAACAAATTCTATTGCTGATAGAGCACAAAATGTTGAATATCTAACATCATATTTAGATACAACATTTAGATTTAATGGAGGAGTACATGGAGTAAAATTTACAGGAGGGCCTTTTGGAAGTGGAACTTGTATGAATAGTTGGCCATCTACACCTAATCAAGACAAGGAATATCCATATCCTAAAGAATATCATCTAGGAGATGAGACTTATACAATAGTATCAAGAAGGACTATATCACAAGGAACAATTAGTTTATCAAAAGGTAATAGTAGTATAAATATGGTAAAATTAGATAATAATTATTATATATTAGGACCATTTGTTATTAATTGTAATAATTCAAATGGATATAATATTCAAGTAATTGATAAAAATAATAAAGTAGTAAGTGGTGTAAGTACATGTAATAGTAGTGGTGCTAGTATAAGTGTAAAAGGGAATGCAACATTTTATTTAAAAATACCAGCAAATGCTTGTCAAACAGGAATTAATATAGTAAGAGCAACTAATACAGCAAATGTAACAAAAGTAGAAGAAGTAATTGCAAATGTTACTGGAGAATATCATCCTAGTATAATTACAACGGCACAAAACGTCTCAACTTCAGGGCAAATGTCAAAACGAATTACAACAACTACAAAAGCTTCTGCATCAGTAGAGTGGAAGAACTTTACTGCGGTATTGGAAATTATAAAACAAGATACAGACAACTCTGGTGTTGTTCTACCAGGAGTACAAGTAAGAGTACAAAATACAGCAACAGGATATGATAAAACATTTACAACAGACAAAAATGGAAAAATCCATATTGACAATTTAACAGCAGGAACATACAAAATTACAGAACTTTCAAATAATCATTATGGATATGCAGAACTTGAAAAAGGAGAAACTACCATATATTATGGAATGATAAAACAATATGTATTAAAAAATACAAAACATACAGGAAATTTACAAATTGAGAAAAAAGATTCAGACAATAGTAATATAAAATTATCAGGTATTAGTTTCAGAATAATAAATCAACAAAATTCTGAATATGTAATTGGAAAGCAATTAGATGCAAAAGGAAATTTAAAACCAATTACAACAGCAACAGGAAAAGTACATTTTGATAATATGGGAACAACAAAAAATCCAGAAGAAGCAACAACATTTGTAACAGATGAAAGAGGAATTATTAACATATATAATATATTAACAGGAAATTATATTATAGAAGAAATATCAGTAGGAGATAATTTTGGTTATGACATAGACGAAAACTTTATTTCTTGGGAAGTTAAAAATAGTAATGGTCAAATATCAAACATAGATAAATCAACATCAGCTGTAATAGAAGTAGTAAGACAAAAATCTACAAATACATCTTCATCAGCAATACAACAAGAAACAAGTAGTACAAGTAATATAACAGCTAAAAATAAACTAAAATATATCAAAATAAGAGGATTTGCATGGGAAGATAGAATTGATGGAAAAAATAGTACAAAAGATGGCAAATGGAATGATCAGGCAGAAGACAAGAGACTACAAAATATACCAGTTAGACTATATATTAATGGTAATAAAGTAGATGAAACAATTACAGATGAAAATGGTGAATACATATTTGGAAATTATGATGAAGATACAAATGCACTAAAATTAAAAATAGATGATTTAGTAGGAGCATACATAGAATTTGAATATAATGGTATGAATTATCAATCAATAGAAGTAAACCCAGAATTTATTGAACAAAAAGAAAATATTTCAAATGGAAATACAGTTGTAAGATATACTGGAAATGGAAATACAGTAACAGATGAAGCATTAAGAAATCAATTTAATGATAGTTATGCAACAATTGGCAAAGGCATATCATCTACTACTGATGGAGAGAAAAAGCATAATATTGATTATAAATATGATGCAGAAAATCATAAAAGTCATGTAGATTATGGAGATGATATAAAATATGGATATGAAGGTCAAAAATATCCAATATCTGGAACATATGACCAATATATAATACATCAAGCAATAGCACAATTAGATGATGTATTTACTCCAGAATTAACACCAGATAATATTAGAAAAAATTCAGTAATAGAAATTGGTGGACTAAACTTAGGTGTAGAAGAAAGAGAAATGCCAGACTTGGCAATTATACAAGATATGGACAAAGTGGAAATTAGTTTAAATAATTACACACATACATATCAATATGCACAAAGATTTGAAGACCCCGAAAACTATGCAGGTGGAGACCCATTCAATGTGACAGTAAAATTTGCTAATAAATATTCAGAAAATTCATATTCAAGAGAAGTATATCCTTCAGATGTTATATATAACAAACAAGAAGGAAATGAAGGCAATTTAAAAATATTTATAACTTATAGACTAAAAATAAGGAATGAAGCATCAAATGTATATGCAAATTTAAAGAGTTTATCAAATTATTATGATGAAAGATATGAAAATGTTGTTGTAAGAGATGAAGAAGGAAATCTTATACAAGTTCAAGATGATTTACATTATAATAAAAATGGTTTGAAAAAAATTAAAATACAATCAAATTATTTAATAGAAAGTGGTCAAACAAGGGAAATGACTATTACTTATCAATTAAATAATGATGCAATTAATACAATTTTAAATAAAGACCTTACATTAGATTCTATTACAGAAATAACATCATATTCTTCATATAGTGATAAACAATATTCAATACCATATGCAGGAATTGATGTGGACTCAGCACCAGATACAGTTATACCAGAAATAGATGAAAGTAATAAAATTAATATAGTAAATACTATTGAAGATGATACAGATAAAGCACCATCACTAATTATTAAACCAAAAGAAGAAAGAATTATAAAAGGTACAGTTTGGGAAGATAGTGCAATACAAGGCTTATTACAAAATTCAGGATATAGTAAAGAAAGAAAAGGTAATGGTATTTATGAAGATACAGAAAGTATTGTAAAAGAAGCAGAAAATGTTGTTAAAAATGTTAGAGTAGAATTACTAAATGTTATAAAAAATCAAGCAGGTATAGATACTTATATACCAGCAAAATTGTACAAGAAAAATGAAGTTGCATATAAAGATGATATTGTTGTAGACCCAGCTGTAACAATGACAAATGAAAAAGGAGAATACAGTTTTGAGGGTGTAATTCCAGGAAATTATATATTACGATATACATATGGAGATACAAGCATATTATATGATAAAGATGGTAATGTTGTACGTGATAGTAATGGTAATAGTTGTTATATAGATGCAGATAATTATAAATCTACAATTTATAGAGGCGGAAACAAAGAGGCAGTAAATGCAATGGAAGATTATTGGTATAGAGGAGAAACAAGCAACATTGAAGGTGTAGTAAGATTATCAGATGCAAAAGACAATGAAAACATTATTAGAACTAGAAGTACAGAAGCAGAAGAAATTACTTATGAAAATGCAATAGGAAATAATGGGTTAACACATATTAGTGCAGATACTAGAAAATTTGATATTAAATTAGATTATGATATAAATTTAGATAATATCAGTAAATATAGTGATGAATTAAAATTTGTATTTGACAATATCGATTTTGGTATTATAGAAAGACCAAAACAATCTTTAATTGTTGATAAACAAGTATCAAATATACAAATAATGTTAACAAATGGTAATGATTTAATAAATGGAGACCCAAGAAGTTCAAAAATGCCAGGTGTTAAAGTATTAGATGATAATGTATATATTGAAATTGACAATGAAATTATACAAGGCTCAACTTTAAGGATAACCTATGAAATATCAGTAGATAACAGTAATTGTGAAATTGATTATAATAATGAAGATTATTATATCTATGGAACAGTACCAATTGGAAATGCAGGTTGGAAAATTGCAAGAGTTGCAGATATGTTTGATTACTTACCAGAAGATTTAGTATTACAATCAACAGAGGACAACAATTGGGAAAGAATAAAAATAGAGCCTAATATGAAAGGAAAACTTCTTGCAGAGCCAATATATGAGAAAGTAAAAGGACTTCAAAATATTATACATTTGAAAAATCCAATTTTCGAAAATATGCTACCAGGCTCAGAATTAGTAGATACAAGTATGGTGGTATCAAAGCAATTGTCAATGTCTACAGATGATGCAATCTATCAAAATAATATAGAAATTATTAAACTAAAATCACGAACAATATATGATTCAATTCCTGGTAATTATGACCCAACAACAAATAAATCATATGACCCATATATAAATGAATATACACAATCAGAATTTGATGATGATAATGTAGAAATAATTATAACTCCACCTACTGGTGAGAATAGAATATACTGGATATATGGAGTTTTAGGAATTACAATGTTAGTTGTAATTGGTGTAGGTATTATAACTATCAAAAAGAAAGTACTATAAAATTGAAATATATGAGAAAACTTTGCCACTGATAGTTTACAATAGCAAAATGTTATGATATTATAATAGTGTAAATTTACAAAAAAATATTAATAAAAGGGAGTGATTTTATGGAAAAAAATAAGATTACAAAAATATTAACATTTTTCTTAATTATTGCTATTATTGCTATTGCTGTTATGGGATATTTCTTATATATTTCACATGTAAAAGCAGATAGTATGATTTCAAAAGAAGAAGAGTTAAACACAAAAATTGCAAAATTAGAAGAAGACAGAGTAAACAAAGAGACTCAAGAAAGTGATACAAAAAACAATGAAAATACAAATATAAATGAAGATAATAATTCCAAAGAAAAAAATGATTTAAAATTTAGTTCATTAAGTGGTATATATGTTGGAAATGCAAAAGTTGAGCCAGGAACAACTCCAGATGGAGAAACAGAAGTAAAATTGTATTTATACGAAAATGGTAGTTTCAGTTATAATGATGCTCCAGGATTAGCTTCTGGTCATGTAGGGTATTATACATTTAGTGATAATAACTTGATTTTACATGAAGTGGTGGAATGTGCTAATGATATAGGAAGAACAATTACAAATAATGAAATAACATTAAAAATAAATAGTGATAATACTATTACAGATAGTAAATTAAATGCTGTATTAAGTAAATCTTCAGAGAAGATTGAAAATAAAACAGATATTATAAGTACAGAATTAAAAAATGCACTTAATAATAAAAGTTTAAGATAAAAAGCAATTAATTGCAAAAAAAGTCACTTGGAAATGAAGTACACCCTAAATGTTAGGTAAAACTAATATTTTAGGGTGTATTTTTATATTATAAGAAAGTTCTCCGAACTTTCTTATAATATAAAGCATTCCACAGAAAATTGCAAAGCAATTTTCGCGGACGAACAAAGACGGGGCATGTAAATAATCTAAAAGATTAAAGTATCTTAATTATGCCCCTTTTGTTCTATTAATAATAAAATAAAAGATTATATTGCTTTTTTTGACATTCTGTAATAAAATAAAAAGGATAAAAACAAATAAAAAGGAATATGAAAAAATATAAAATAAAAAAACAGTATATTCTGTAAAAAAGTTATTCGTAATAAGTTACGAAAAAAGACAAAAACCACGAAAGACAAGTAGTAAAATATAGCATATATAATTAGGTAAAGGTGGTATGTAAACATGATTCAAAATATAAATGAATATACAGTACAAGATAAAAAGCAAGAAACAATTAGTAAATGGTCAGAAGTTATTAAAAAAAATAACATTATAATGTACATCATATCTTTTATGTTGTCACTTGTAGGTGTAGGAGGAGAGTTTTCATTATTTAGTATAAGTATATTAGGAGCTTGTTTTTCATCTTCTATTCCACTACTAGGAGTTATAATTGTATCATTAATAGGAAACATTATAAAATTTGGTGCAGGAGGAGGATTAGAATACTTTTTAACAAGTCTTGTATTTTTCATTAGTTTATTCATTATAAAGCCAAAATATAATGAAGAAGAAAGAAATGAAAAAATAAAAGTAGGAAAAAACATTTTCATTAGTGTTTTTGTTATACAAATAATAAAAGCACTATTTTCTACACTTGTATTCTATGATATTTTATTAAGCATTACATATACAATTATTACAATTTCATTTTATAAGATATTTGCAAATTCTATTGGTGTTATTGAAAATTTTGGAGAAAAAGAAGTATTCTCTATTGAAGAAGTTATTGGGACAAGCCTTTTATTATCAATAGCAGTAACTGCTTTTTCAGATGTATCTATATTAGGATTTTCAATACGAAACATACTTAGCATATTAATTGTGTTAATTTTAGGTTGGAAAAATGGAGTATTAGTAGGTGCTACATCAGGTGTAACAATTGGTGTTACTTTAGGTATTATTACAGGAGGAGAGCCAATTATTATAGCAACTTATGCAATTTCTGGTATGGTAGCAGGATTTTTAAATAGATTTGGAAGAATTGGTGTTATAGTTGGATTTTGTATAGGAAATGTTATATTAGCATATGCATCAAATGGATACACAGTAGAACTAATTTATTTTAAAGAAATTTTATTAGCATCTGTTATTTTATTAGCTGTACCAAAAAATGTTCATATTAACATAGAAGAATTTGTAGGTAACTCTAAATTTTTACCAATATCAAAAGAAAGAACATTAACAAAAGAAAAAGAAACAGTTGAAAAATTAAATAATGTATCTGAAACTATTAAAAAAATGGCAAATGCTTATGCAAAAGATACAAAAAATGAAATTTCTATTGAAGAAAAAGAAGAAAATAAGCAAATATTTATTAATGAATTATTAAATAATATAGAGCCATATAAAGACAATTTATTATATGAAGACATTGCAAATGTAGATGGAAAGATTGTAGATAATATATTTGACTTGTTATTAGAAAAACAAGAAATTGAAAGAGAGGATTTATTAAAAATCTTCGCAGATTGTAATAGTTATATTGTAGGGTTTGATGATAAAGAAGTTAGCGAATATTTAGAAGAAAATATATTACAAATTTTAAGAATGTTAAATATTTCTTATAAAGTAAGTAAAAATAATTTTGTTTGGAAAAGAAAATTAGAAGAAAGCAAGAAGAATATGGAAACACAATTAATGGGTGTTTCAAAAGTTATATCTGGAATTGCAAAAGATATACAAAAAGATTCTGTCAAAAAAGATTATACAAAACAAGAAATTGAAATTACAGAATTGTTAAAACAAAAAGAAATAGAAATAGAAGAAGTTTCTATTAATAGAAAAGACAGATATATTATTAATATATTACTTAAAGAAACAGCAAATTATCGTATAATTGAAAATATACTTACTAAAGTTTTAAAAGAAGATATCATATTAAATGATGAACACTCTACTGAGACAGAACAAATATATATTAGTGATGACAAATATGTAATTGGATTTGCAACAGCAGATTCTAGTAAAAGTCAAAGTGAAGTTTCAGGAGATAACTTTATAAATATGAGACTAAAAGATGGAAAATATATAATTGCATTAAGTGATGGATTAGGAAGTGGAAGAAAAGCAAATGAAAGTAGTATGCAAGCATTAGCAATATTAAAAAACTTATTAGAATTTGGATTTGACAATGATAGTTCTATTGAATTAATTACTACTAGTTTAATTAGTAAAAATGAGGAAGTGTTTGCTACATTAGATATTGCTATTATAGATTTATATAAAGGAACAATTGAATTTATAAAAAGTGGAGCATGTCCAACATATATAAAGAAAAATAAAAAAGTACAAATTATAAAATCTAATTCACTTCCAGCAGGAATGATTAATCAAGATAATATAGAAGTGTTTGATACAGATATACAAAATGAACAAATGATACTTATGTGTACAGATGGTATAATAGATTCAAATATAGAGTACAAAAATAAGGAATTATGGATTAAATATTTATTAGAAGATATTGAAACAAAAAATACTAAAAAAATAGCAGATATAATATTAAATGAAGCTATTGATAATAATTTTGGAAAAATAAAAGATGATATGAGTGTAATTGTATGTAAATTTATGAAAAAAGACAAATAAAACAAAAGAAAGTAAAAAGAAAAAATTTTTACAGTAAAATGGGAGGAACAATCGTATGAGCAGAGGAAGAAGATATGAAGAACCAAAGTTAAATTTAAAAAAAGTTTTTGCTGTTATTTTAGCAATTATTGTGATAATTATGTCAGTATTTATCATAAAAGGAATTTTTCAAAGAGAAAGTAGTAAAGGAGAAATTTCTAGTAAAACATATTTTGCAGTATATAAAAATAATAAATGGGGAGTTATTGAAGAAAATGGTGAGATAGTAATAGAGCCTGCATATGGAGAAATGATAATTATTCCAGATAATAAAACAGATATATTTCTTTGTACATATGATGTAAATTATGATACAGGGGAATATTCTACAAAAGTATTAAATAGCAAAAATGAAGAGATATTTAAAGACTATGTAAAAATTGAGGCAATTAGCAATCATGATGAAAATAACAACTTATGGTATGAAAAAAATATATTAAAAGTGCAAAAAGATGGGAAATGGGGCATTATTGATTTTGACGGAAAAAATTTATTGAATATAGAATATGATAATATAGAAGCAATAAAAGGTATAGAAAATGCGTTATTAATTCAAAAAGATGGAAAATATGGAGTGGCAGACAAAGAAGGAAGAAAGATTTTAGATGTTAATTATCTAGAAATTGATAACTTAGGAGAAACTAATAGAGATGGATATATTGTAAAAGATGATACAGGATTATATGGAATTGTAGATTCTTCTAAAAAAGTGATTTTAAAAAATCAATATCAAGAAATAAAAAAAGTATATGGAAATGACTTATATGTAGTTGTACAAGATGGAAATCAAAAATTAGTTAACGATAAAGAGGAAGAAATTTTAACAAAAGGATTTGAGCAAATATCAGCTATATTAAAAACAAAAAATCAAGGAATTATTTATATTGAAAATAGTAAATATGGTGTTATGAATTTGACAGGAGAAGTTTTAATACAAGCACAATATGATAATTTAGTGGAAGCAAAATCTAATGTTTTTATTGCAACAAAAGGAGAAAAACAAGGAATTGTTGATATTGACAATAATGAAAAAGTACCATTTAACTATCAATCAATCATATATAACGGAACAGGAGATATTTATGTAGCAGAAGATGAAAATGTAGATAGTTATGTAATGAATAGCAATTTTGAAATAAAACAAACAGGAATTTTAATTGAAATTAATACAAGTGCAGGATATTTTAAACTAAGACAAGATGATAAATATAAGTATTATAACTTTAAATTTGAGGAAAGAGACAAAACACAAATTTTAAGTAACAATACATTATTTTTAGATAAAAAAGATAATAAATATGGATTTGTAAACAAAGATGGAAATGTCGTTGTAGAATATATGTATGATGACGCAACAGAACAAAATGAATATGGGTTTGTAGCAGTAAAAAAAGATGGAAAATGGGGTGTTATTAACAATAAAGGAGAGGTATTAAAAGAGCCTACATATAATCTTGATGATTATCTAGTAATTGACTTTATTGGAATATGGCATCTAGGAAAAGATATTAATATGAACTATTATAACCAAGAATAAGGTTGGAAAATTTAATTTTTTTCCAACCAGTTTATATCTTGAGAAAAGAATGAAATCAAAAATAATAAAAGGAACAATATTATGAAGATAAGTTGTGGAACAGATATTATAGAAATTAAACGAATAAAAGAAAGTATAGATAGTTTAGGAATAAAATTTTTGGAACGCATATATACAGATAAAGAAATTGAATATTGTGAAAGTAAAAATAATCAAAAATATCAACATTATGCAGCTAGATTTGCGGCAAAAGAAGCAATATTTAAAGCTATTTCAAATGGATTATATGATAAATATGATATTGGTTGGAGAGATATGGAGGTTATAAATGATAAAAATGGAAGGCCACATGTTAGTTTGTTAAATATAGATATACCAGACATAGAAGGGATTGACATTAGTATTTCACATTGTAAAGAATATGCTACATCAAATGTGATTGTAGTTTGGAAAAGTGCTTATTAATATGATACATAAAATAAAACTAGCTAATTGAACAAAGGAGCTAAATAAAAATGGAGTTTTTTGATAGTCATTGTCATTTAGATGATGAAAAGTTTGATGAAGATAGAGAAAGATTAATAGAAGAAATAAGAAAAGCAGATATTACAAAGTTTATTTCAGCAGGATATAGTATAGAAGGAAGTAAAAAAGGAGTAGAATTATCTAATAACTATCAATATATATATACTACTTGTGGAGTTTCTCCTAATGATATTCCACAAAATGAAGAAAAATTGTGGAAAGATATTGATATAATAAAAGAATTAGTTAAAGAAAATATAAAAAATAAAAAGATTGTAGCTATAGGAGAAATCGGATTAGATTATTATTGGGAAAAAGATATAGAAAAAAGAGAATTACAAAAACAAGCTTTTATTAAACAAATTGAAATTGCAAATGAATTTGATTTACCAATAGTGATTCACACAAGAGAAGCAGTACAAGATACTATTGAAATTTTAAAGAAAAATATAGTAAATAAAAAAGGTGTTTTTCATTGCTGTCCATTAAATAGGGAATTGGTAAAAGAAGCTTTGAAATTAGGATTTTATATCTCACTTGCAGGTCCAGTTACTTTTAAAAACTCTAAAAATGCAAATGAAATTATTGAAATGATACCAGAAGATAAGATGTTAATTGAAACAGATAGTCCTTATCTAGCACCAGAGCCATTAAGAGGAAAAAGAAATGACCCAAGAAATGTTAAATATATTGCACAAAAAATAGCAAATGTAAAAGGAAAAACAATAGATGAAATAGCAAGAATAACTTATACAAATGCAAGAAAAATTTTTAACATATAAAGCATTCCACAGAAAATTACAAAGCAATTTTCGCGGATGAACAAAGACGGGGCATGTAAATAATCTAAAAGATTAAAGTATCTTAATCATGCCCCTTTTGTTCAAACAAAGCTTAAATTAACAAGATTAAGATTCTTATTTTAAATGTCTTAAAGCTTCAATTCTATCAGCAGTACTAGGATGTGTAGACCATATATTTGTTGAATTTTTCTTACCATCACTAACATTTTTCTTAAAAGGATTGATGATATACATACTGGCAGTTGCACTATTTGCAGTTTCTAATTGATTTTCGTCATTTTCTAGTTTTTGTAAAGCGGAAATTAAACCATCAGGATTACGTGTAAATTCTACTGCAGTACTATCTGCTAAAAATTCACGTTTCCTAGATAAAGCTAGTTGCATTAAAGAGCCAAAGATAGGTGATAAAATTAGAAAAATCAATCCAATTATCATAAATATACCATTTGCCTTGCTATCACTATCATTATCATTATCTTTTAAACCACCCCAGAATAATGTGCGAGAAAATAAATCAGATAACATAACAATAAATCCTACCATAACTGACACAACACAACTTAAACGAATGTCATAATTTTTAATATGACTCATTTCATGAGCAATAACTCCTTCTAATTCATAGTAATCTAATTTTTCTAAAAGACTAGTAGTTACACAAATAACCGCATTTTGTGGATTTCTACCAGTTGCAAAAGCATTTGGTTGAGCATCATCAACAACATAAAGTCTAGGCTTATTAGGAAGTCCTGCAGTAACCATTAAAGCATCTAAAATATTGACTAATTTTTGATTTTCTTCTTTTGTAGCAGGTCTTGCCTTGTTAAGGGCTAAGACAATTTTATCACTATAATAATATGAAGCCCATGCAGAACTAATTGAAAATATAAGAGCTATAAAAATGGATATTGTTCCTAATTCTAAAGCATTGCATATGAAATAGACTATTAGTGTAATTACTAATATAAAAATACTTATAATTATTCCTGATTCAAATTTATTTTTTTTTGTAGTTTCAAACATAATTTTTAGACCTTTCATTTATTAAATGGAAATTGGTATATTATTAATTAATAAGTAAATATATTGTACCCGAATTTATTTCATAAATTTGGCACAAAAACGAATTAACGGAAAGCCTAAGAAAAAAGTTAAAATTATACTAATATTAAGGCTTTCCGATTTTGATTATTTCCCAAAATCCACTTTTACATTTTTTCTTGCTTCATCACTTTCAGCTTTAAATAAATCACGAGCTGTAAAATGAAACATTCCAGCAATAATGTTAGATGGGAAAACTTGTAATTTTGTGTTATACATTGTTACAGTATCATTATAAAATTGTCTAGAAAAAGAAATTTTATTTTCTGTATTTCTAAGTTCTTCTGATAATTCTGAGAAATTTTGATTTGCTTTTAATTCAGGATAACTTTCAGATACTGCCATAATGGTTTTTAAAGTATTAGATAATTGATTATCTAATGAGGCTTTTTCAGAAATACTTTCTGCATTAGCCCATGAAGTTCTAAGTTTTGCAATTTGTTCAAAAGTTTCAGATTCATGAGTCATATAACCTTTAACAGTTTCAACGAAATTAGGAATTAAGTCAAATCTTCTTTGTAATTGTACGTCTATTTGACTCCATGCATTATCAACTTTTATTTTTGATTGAACTAAACCATTATACATGGCGATTACAGCTATAACAATAATAACTAAAATTGCTAATATAATCCAACCAATCATTAATTAAAATCCTCCTTAAAATATTATATAGACTTATCATATCATATTAATCGTTTTTATACAATATGAATATTAAAAAATTATGATATATTGGAACTATTACTTCAAATTAAAAAACTAATAAAAGGAATATTTTAAAAAAATTTTCATATATTATAGTATGGATAAAAATTGGACAAATATAAAGATTTAAGGAAATAAAGCTATTAAATTATAATGCAAAAAATCAATTAAAGTATAGGGAAATAAGACTTTGAAGAGAAAATTTTAGCAAAATTTGACTTTTAATAAAAAAAATAGTATAATATATTGTGTTGCCAAAAGGAGGTAATTTAATTCTATGAAAAGAGAAGAAAAAGCTTCAATTTCTATAATGAAGATTATCTGTGTAAGTATCATTTTAATATTAATATCAGGAATTAGTGTTATGGCTGTAAACACAGACTTGAAAGATATAACAATTGTATTACAAAATGGATATGAAATGACAACTGTAACATCTAAAAGTAAAGTGTCAGAGATACTAAATGAAAATAATATTATTTTAAATGAATCTCAAAAAACTATACCAGACTTAGAAAGTGAAATAAAATCAGGAGATACAATTAAAATAACAGATAAATCATATAATGAGGTACAAATTTCTAAAATTTCAAAAGAAGGAATTGAAACTTCATTAGAACAATTATTAGAAAATTATGTACCAATCACAGAAAAAATAGTTATAGAGCAAGTGACTATACCTTATGAAACAATCACAAAAAATATAACAGGAACATCAACAGATACAACTAATAAAGTTGTAAAAGAAGGAAAAGATGGACTAAAAGAAGTAACATATAAAGTAAAATATCAAAATAATGTAGAAATTGAAAAAACAGTTATATCAGAAGTTATTGTAACACAACCAGTTGACAAAATTGTTCAAGTACAAAAGAAAGTAACTTCAAGAGGAGTGACATTACCAAGAGTATCAAATACTTCATCAACAGGAGGAACAGTGTATAAAATAACAGCATATTGTCCTTGTATGAAATGTTGTGGTAAAACAAATGGAAGAACAGCATCTGGAACAACAGCGACAGCTGGAAGAACAGTTGCAGCATCTAGTAATTTTGCATTTGGAACAAAATTAAATATTGGTGGACGTATATATACAGTTGAAGACAGAGGTGGAGCAATTAAAGGAAACAAAATTGATGTATTTGTTAATACACATGCAGAAGCTCTACAATGGGGTGTAAGATACTTAAATGTAAATGTTGTAAACTAAAAAAATATATAGTATAATATACTAGAGTTAAAAGGCTCTAGTATATTTTATATTATAGAAAGTTCTCCGAACTTCCTATAACATAAAGCATATAGCAAAATTAAAAATGTAATAGAGGAGAAGGTAAATGAAACTAATATCTTGGAATGTAAATGGAATACGTGCATGTGTAAATAAAGGGTTTAATGAAATTTTCAATGTTTTAGATGCAGATATATTTTGTATACAAGAAACTAAATGCCAACCAGAACAAATTGAGTTGAATTTTGAAGGGTATAAATCTTATTGGTATAGTGCAGAAAAAAAGGGATATTCTGGAACAGCAATTTTTACAAAAAAAGAGCCAATAAATGTTAAATATGGTATAGGAATTGAAGAACATGATAAAGAGGGAAGAGTAATTACATTAGAGTTTGAAACATTTTATATGGTAAATATTTATACACCAAATTCCAAAAGAGAATTAGAAAGATTAGATTATAGACAAATATGGGAAGATGAGATAAGAAAATATTTATTAAAATTAAATAAGACAAAACCAGTAATTATGTGTGGTGACTTAAATGTAGCACATAAAGAGATTGATTTAAAAAATCCGAAATCTAATAGAGGAAATGCAGGTTTTACAAATGAAGAAAGAGATAAAATGACAAAATTATTAGAAGTGGGATTTGTAGATACATTTAGATTTTTATATCCTGATAAAACAGACAGTTATAGTTGGTGGTCATATATGGGAAAAGCAAGAGAAAAAAATGTAGGATGGAGAATTGATTATTTTATAGTATCAGAAGATATGAAAGATAAAATAAAAGAAGCTATGATTTATCCAGAAGTGATGGGAAGTGACCATTGTCCTGTTGGTTTAATTATAGAATAAGTATGATTGGAGAAGTTTATGAATGAAATAAAACAAAATTGGAAAAAGTGGTTATATTGGTTTACTTTAGGAGTATTACTAATTTGTATTTATAAAATTTTAGATAATTATGAAAATGTATTAGTGGCAGTAAATAGGTTTTTTGGTGTAATTAGTCCATTTTTAATAGGTATATTTATTTCCTACTTATTATATATGCCATCTAGAAAATTTGAAGAATTGTATGGAAAAGTTAAGGTGAAATTTATTTCAAGAAAAGCAAGAGTATTAGGTGTTATTACAGTTTATTTGATTATTATAGTAGCAATTTCTATATTGTGTTCTGTAATTTTGCCAATTGTTTTTGAGAACATAACAGATTTTATCAGTAGTATACCACATTATATGGAAGAGGCAATAAAGACCTATAATAATTTACCACAAGATTCGATATTAAAAAGTCAAATTGTTCAGGATGAGATTCGTAATTTGCAAAATATTGATATCAAACAATATTTAAATGTAGAAGTAATATTTGGATATTTAGTAAATGCAATTGGTGCTATATTTAGTATAGTAGATATTTTTATAGCTGTAATTGTATCTGTATATATATTGATGGACAGAAGAAAAATACTAACCTTTTTTAAAAAACTAGCTGGAGCTATATTTAAAGAAAAAACATACAAAAATATAGATAGATATTTTAATAATTCAAATGAAATATTCTTTAAATTTATAGCAAGCCAATTTTTGGATGCTATTGTTGTTGGAATACTAGTATCTATTGCTATGACGATTATGGGAATTAAATATGCACCATTATTAGGATTTTTTATTGGATTATTTAATATGATACCATATGTTGGTGCTATTATCGCAACTGCTATTGCAGTAATTATTACATTTATAACAGGTGGTTTATCACAAACAATATGGATGCTAATAGTAGTAATTATATTACAACAAATTGATGCCAATATCATTAATCCAAAAATTGTTGGAAAATCATTAAAAATTAGTCCATTATTAGTATTATTTGCAGTAACTTTTGGAGGTGCCTATTTTGGGATATTAGGAATGTTCTTAGCAGTACCAGTAATTGCAGTTATTAAGATAGTATTAGATGATTTTATAAATTATAGAGCAAGAACAAAAGTGACATAATTTATTTGTATAAAAAAAGCGACAAGATAATATTTTTATCATGTCGTTTTTGTTTTTGTATAGAAAAATCAATTTTTCTATATAAGAAAACACATTCCACAGAAAAACTGATTTGTAATTAATAAAGTTATATAAAATTAAGTGATTTTAACTTTTAACCTCTTTGTAATAGATATTGTATTCCCCCATTAGCAATAGCAGTTAAAGTAAGTACAATAATACCTGCTGTAAGTACACCAATTAAGATTGGTGGAATTGCTTTTTTTGGTGGCAAATCTAAAAAATTTGCAATAAGAGAGCCTACCCAAGCACCTGTTCCAGGTAATGGAATGGCAACAAATAAAAATAAACCTAAAGCAGCAAAATTTTGTAATTTTTCACTTTCATCAATTTTTTTTGTCGCTCTTTCAGAGGCCCAGTCAATAATAATTTTAAAAGGTTTCCATCTACCAAAAAAATCAAATAAAGGTCTAATATATTTTATAATAAAATATATAGGAATAATATTTCCTATGAAACTACATAAAAATGATTCTATGTAATTTAAATGAAATGTAAATACACCTACAGGTATTGCACCTCTTAATTCAATAATTGGTATCATTCCAACAAAAGCAGTTAATAAATATTTTATTATTAATGGTAATTCTGCCATTTTTTTCCTCCTTTTATATTCTTAAATCTTTTGATATTGTACTATAAAATATAAAAATTGTCTATATATGTTTTATATAAAATTTGTCTTTATTTGTTGATTTTTAATAAGATATTTGCTATACTGATTACATAATTTTTTAGGAGTGGATTATAAGTGAATAATAATAGAACAAACAGAAGACAAAAAACAAAAAAGAAAAATAAAATGAAGATGTGGAAAAAGATATTTTTGATTGTATTACTAATTTTAATAATTGCTGGATGTGTGTTTGCATATAGAGTTCATAGAAATGGAGGAGGCTTATCTGGCATGTTAGCAACAGTGGTAGGACATGATGAAAATACTAAAAAAAATCTAGGAGAACTTAAAGTATTATTAATGGGAGTTAGTACAGACCAAGAAGGAGTAGCATTAACAGATACAATAATTGTAGCATCATATAATCCTAATACACAAAAGGCAGTATTATTATCAATACCAAGAGATTCTTTTACAGGAACAAATACAAAAAGAGCACTAGCATCTGATAAAATAAATGCAATTTATAACATGACAAGAGAACCAATGAAAACAGTAGAGGCTGTAAATAAATTAACAGGATTAGATTTACAATATTATGCAATTGTTCAAACAGAAGCATTAATAGAGTTGGTAGATGCAATTGGACCAATTGAATATTATGTTCCAACAACCATGAATTATGATGATACATCACAAGATTTACACATTCATTTTGAAGAAGGATTACAAGAAATAAATGGGCAAAAAGCAGAGGAACTTTTAAGATTTAGAAAAAATAATGATGAAACAAGTTTTCCTCCAGAATATGGTGATAATGATATAGGAAGGATGAGAAATCAAAGAGAATTTATCACAGCAGTAATTGAGCAAACTGTAAAGTTAGAAAATATAACAAAATTAGGCTCAATATTAGATATAGCAAGTAGAAATTTAATTACTAATTTGAATTTAAATATATTGAAAGATTATTTACCATATGCTGTAGAATTTAGTACAGAAAATTTACAAACAGCATCATTACCAGGAAGTGTTCCTAATTTAAATCAAACAAATCATGTTAGTATATATGTAGTTGATAAAGAAGAAACAGAACAACTAGTAAAAGAGTTATTTTATCCAGAAACTTCAACAGAAGAAGTAACAGATGATACAACAAATATAGTAGATAATACAAGTACAACTTCTAATACAACATTAAAAGAAAATATAAAGATAGAAGTATTAAATGGGACTGGTGATAGCAAAACACTTCAGGAAGTAATAAACAAATTGAAAAAAGAAGGATATAATGTTTCTAGAACAGGAACAACAACTTCAACTAGTAAAACAGTAATTGCTAACAAGAAAGATATTTCAACGAATATAATAAATAATATTAAAGAAACAGTAGGAACAGGAATGATTACTGATAATAGTTCAGGAGGGAGTTCTAGTAAAGTTGATGTAACTATTATTCTTGGAAAAGATTATTAAATGTAAAGTTTTATATATAAGAACAAATGGAAAGCATTAAGATTACTATAATTTTAACTTTTTACTTTGGGTCTTGGTATATAGAAGAACAAAAAGGGGCAGACAAGTTTATTTGACTTGTCTGCCTTTAAGAATTATTTATATTATTCATTCTTTTTTCGACTCGAAAAAAATATTTCAAAAGTAATTAGTAAAGCAATAAATAGGCTACCAATTTGTAATATTAATTGAAATAGTTGGGAATGTTCTACATTATGTGTTGCAACAATTTCAGCTTCATAAGAAATATCATCAATTGTATAAACAGCTTTTCCAAGTATGTCACCTTTTGCAATTGGAGCAGAAATATTTGAATTCAATTCTATTTTGGGAATGTAATTTGTTTGTAAGTCAGAATTGTTAATTAATGCATTAATACTATCTACAAAAGCTAAATCTAATAATTTTGTATCAGAAGTAGCATTAGGTACTTTTATAGTGGTAATAATATCACCAGGATTTGCAATATTTTTCAAAGAAAATTGATTAAATCCATATTCATATAAAGTAACACTATCTGTAAATCTTGAAGAAATATTATCATCAGAAAGTGCTCCACCTAAAATAACACAAGTAAGCTCTATATCATTTTTATAAGCACAAGAAATTAAACAACTTCCAGCTTCTGTTGTGAAACCAGTTTTTCCTACAGTTACATAGCTATAATAGTTAGAATTGTTAGGAAGTATCAAGTGGTTAGTAGATGTATAAGACCTTATACCTGATTTATTGGTAGCAGGTATAGAACAAGAAACACTACCAGCTATTTTTCTAAAATCATCATTTTGAATACAATATTGCATAATTTTAGCTAAGTCATATGCTGTTGTATAATGATTATCTTCTTGTAATCCATAAGTGTTTGTAAAATGTGTATTAGTTAAGCCTAATTCGTTAACTTTTGTGTTCATCATAGAAACAAAGCTTTGTACAGACCCACCAACATACTCTGCCAACACATTTGCTGCATCATTTGCAGAGTAAACTAACAACATTTCTAATAATTGCCTAATTGTAAATTGTTCTTCACCTTGAATTTTAGCAGATACATAACCTTCTGGAATAGATGCAACTGCATCATAACTGGCAATTACATTTTCATCCAAATTACAATTTTCCAATATAAGTATAGCTGTTATAATTTTTGTAGTACTTGCTGGAAACATTCTTTCATTTGAATTTTTATCATATAATACTCGATTTGTTTTATTATCAATTAAAATGGCTGATTTAGAAGATATTTCTGGTATATTTGAATTATCGTCTGTAGCATAAGTAATATTAAAATTTGTAAATAATATTGATAATATCAAAAAAGATAGTATAAAAATTTTATTTATGTGTATTTTCATCTTAAATCTAATCCTTTCTGATTAAATAAAAAATTAGTTTTTTATATCAAACAAAAAATAACTCACATTTCACAGAAAAATTGATTTTTCCTTTGAAAATAAAATCTTATTTTCACTTTGGATTGCGAAACTAAAAAGTTTCATAGTATTTTCTATGTTATAAATGTTGTATATATAATACTATATAGTATTTTGTCGAATTTTGCAATCCTAATTTCTTTGGAAAGTTAATATTTCTTGCATAAGTATATAAGGTTTATAGGTAAAACCTGTTAAAAAACCTAAATTAATTATAAGAGGAGGAAATAAGGATATATCTAAGTATATATTCAATAATTATGATGTATAAATTTAACCAAAAACAAAAAGTAATAATTATAGTTATTTGTTCTATCATTATCATTGCCTTTTTATACTATATCTATACTAGAGAAGGTGATACAGTTGTTTCTATAGAAGAAAATATGACAACAAATACAGAAAAGATAGAAGAAGCAGAAGAGAATTCAAAAGAGGAAAATATGAAAATAATTGTACATGTATCAGGCGCTGTAAATAAGGAAGGTATTGTAGAATTAGAAGAAAATAGTAGGATAGCAGAAGCAATTGATAAAGCTGGAGGACTAAAAGAAAATGCAGATATAAAGAGTATAAATTTAGCTTTTAAATTAGAAGATGGGATGAAAATATATATACCTACAATAGAAGAAAGTATAGAACAAAAAAATCAAAATGAAGATATAATAGGCAAAACTTCAAAAGAGATGATATCATCAAGTGGAATAGTTCAAGGAGAACAAACAAATACACAAAATCAACAAAAAAAGAATGAAAAAATAAATATCAATATAGCAACACAAACACAATTAGAAACATTACCAGGAATTGGTCCTTCTACAGCACTAAAAATAATAAATTATAGAGAGGAAAATGGCAATTTTAAGAATGTAGAAGATATAAAAGAGGTTAGTGGTATTGGTGATGCCAAATATGAAAATATAAAAAATTTAATTTGTGTCAAATAAGGGGAGAATTTATATAAAATACTTGACAAGAAAATAAAATCATAGTAAGATGTTAGCATAAACTAACAAGGAGAAAGATATGAAATTGACAAATTCCCAAGAGGAATATTTAAAAACAATATATATATTAGAAAAAAGTAGTGATAAGGTTAGAGTGACAGATATAGCAAAAAAACTAAAAATTACAAAACCAAGTGTTAATAGAGCTATAAAAAATTTAAGAGATTTATATTTACTTGAATATGAAGTATATGGAGAAATTAACCTAACATATCAAGGAGAAGAAAAAGCAAAAGAGATTATAAAAAAACAAGATATTATAAAAATGTTTTTAGTAGATATATTAGATGTAGAAGAAAAATCTGCAGAAGAGGAAGCAAAATCTATGAAACATGCTATGTCACCTAATACTACGAAAAAATTAGAAAAATACATAAGCAAAATAATGGATTTAGGAGAGTTAGATTGTGACTATGATGAAAATAATCCAAAATGTAAGAGTTGTATAAAAATAACGATAAAAAATCGATTAGATAAAAAAGAAAAAATATGAAACTTAAAGTTACACAAATTTAATGTAAATATAAAAGAAATAAAAAAGATAATATATACAAACAAATAGGAGGAAAACATGATATTAGAATTACAAAATATATGCTTTGAAAGAGAAAATAAAAAAATATTAAACAATATTAATTTAACAATAGATTTAGGAAAATGTATTGCAATTACAGGACCAAATGGTTCAGGTAAATCAACATTAGTAAAAATGATAATTGGAATCGAAAAACCAGATTCAGGCAAAATTATATTTGATGGAAAAGATATTACCAATATGGAGATTAATGAAAGGGCAAAACTAGGAATTAGTTTTGGATTCCAACAACCAGTTAAGTTTAAAGGAATTACAGTATATGATTTATTAAAGATATCTGCACATAGACAAATAACAAAAAAAGAAGCTTGTGATGCATTATCAAAAGTTGGGTTATGTGCTAAAGAATATGTAGATAGAGAAGTAAATAGCTCTTTATCTGGTGGAGAATTAAAAAGAATAGAAATTGCAACAGTTGCTTTAAGACAAACAAAATTGACAATATTTGATGAGCCAGAAGCAGGAATAGATTTATGGAGCTTCAATAATTTGATAGATGTGTTTCAAACAATGAGTGAAGTAACAAAAGGGACAACTATTATCATATCACATCAAGAAAGAATTTTAGAAATAGCAGATGAAATTATATTAATGAAATCAGGAAAAGTACAAAAAATTGGTACAAGTGATGAAATACTAAAAGAAGAAGTAAAAGAAATAGGTTGTTGTAGAATAAAGAATTAATGGATAAGAATTTATGTAAAAGCAATACATATTAAGAGATAAAATTAATTTAAAAATAAATATAAAAAATAGGAACTAGCAGACTATAATTTAAACAAAAGGAGGACAAGATGGAATCAGAATACTTAAATAAAATAGATGAACAACTTCTAACAGAAGTATCTAACTTAGAAAATATTACTAAAGGTGCATATAATATTAGAAAAAATGGAAATGGAATAGAAAGACAAGTAACAGAAAATGTAAATATAGTAACAAAAAAAGATGTATCAGGTATTGATATATATGTAAAAGAAAATACAAAATTTGAATTTATACATATACCAGTTATCATTACAGAAAGTGGATTAAAAGATGTAGTATATAATGATTTTTATATTGGCAAAAATGCAAATGTAATTATTATAGCTGGTTGTGGAATTCATAATGAACATCATAAAGATTCACAACATGATGGAATACATAGATTTTATTTAGAAGAAGGTGCAAAAGTAAAATATATAGAAAAACATTATGGAGATGGAAATGGAGATGGAAAAAGAATTTTAAATCCAGTAACAGAAGTATATTTAAAAGCTGGAAGCAGTTTAGAAATGGAAAGTGTGCAAATTAAAGGGGTTAGTTCAACAATTAGAGAAACAAAAGGTATTTTAGAAGATGATACTAATTTTGTAGTAACAGAAAAAATTATGACTGATGGAAATCAATATGCTAAAACAGTATTTGATGTACAATTAATTGGGAAAAATTCTAGTACACATGTCACTTCTAGAGCTGTTGCAACAGAAAATTCAAAGCAAGAATTCATTTCTAAAATATATGGAAATGAAAAATGTTTTGCACATAGTGAATGTGATGCTATTATAAAAGATAATGCTATTGTTACAGCAACACCTGAAATTACAGCAAATAACGTAGAAGCTAATTTAGTTCATGAAGCAGCTATCGGAAAAATTGCAGGTGAACAATTAACGAAATTAATGACATTAGGGTTATCTGAAAAAGAAGCAGAAGAAGAGATTATTAATGGATTTTTGAGATAAATATTTAAAAATATATGATATAAAATAATAACACATTAAACTTTTTAGTTTATTCATTACAAAGTTAAGATAAAATCTAATGAGTTTTTACAATTTATTTTATATCATATTGTTTTTTTGTTATATTGACTTAGGTCAAAAACTTGAAACTTCTTCTAGGAGTAACAATAAATGTTAAATAAATCAATTGATTTTACAGCATTTGAATTTCCTATGAGAACTGATTATTTTGAAAAAGGTGCATATTTTTTACAGTTTAGAATATAATATAAAAGTATTTAAAGTTTTCTGAGTAATTTTTTTTGAATTTAAAACTTAGAAATTTTGTTAAATTTTCAAAATCTATTGACAAAAACGATATATAAGATGTATAATAAAAATTGTCATAACATCGCGGAGTGGAGCAGTTGGCAGCTCGTTGGGCTCATAAATACCGACATATAAAAATGCCATAAGCTTTGCAATACGTGATTTTTTTATGCAAATGCTTGTAGCAGTAAAAATATCCAATAATTAGTTTAACAGAATTTAACAGAATTGTAAAGAATTAAAAAGAATTAAATTATATAAAAATTTGAAAAAAATTAGGGATTTAATAGGGATAAGTCAAAATAAAAAGAAATAAAATTAGGGATAATTATTTTCTTACTCTCTCTAGCAAAATAGAGAAAGTAATAATTGGGAATAATTACCCCTCTTTTTTTATCCCTAAAAAAATTAGGGATAAATTTTAAACTGAATATCCCTTCCCTATTTTATAAAAGGTGGTGTTTAAAATTGTTTTTGATAGGTTTATTTATAGGACTTGTATTAGGCTCTAATATAAGTCTTTTTTTATATGCTTTGATTATAGCTGGCAAACAAGCAGATGAACAGTTAGAAAATATGATAGAAGTGAGGTAAAAGATAGTGATTGTAGCGAGTTTATTGGCAAGTAGTAGTTTTATAATGACAAATAAAATTTTAATAAAAGCTGTTGGTACAGATGCAGCTATTTTATTAGGAGAATTATGCTCAGAATATAATTATTGGGAGCAGAGAAACGAATTAACTAATAAGCATTGGTTTTTTTCTACTCGTGAAAATATTGAGGATAATACAGGTTTATCAGAACATAAACAAAGAATGGCAATTAATATATTACTAAAGATGGAACTAATTGAAACAAAAAGAATGGGAATTCCTTGTAAAACTTATTATAAATTAAATGAAACCAATATTTTAAATTGTTATACTAGCACACAAAAAAAGTTGATAGAAGTGCCTAAAAATTCAGTAATTGAAAATTTAGACAACAAGAACTTAAATAATTCTAATACAAGTGATGAAGTTTTTAAAGAGCAAGACATTGAAAATTTAGATATAAATAATAATAAAAATAAAAATAATGAAAATCACACACACGAGGCAAAGCCAATCGAAGAAAAAAAGGAATATGCAGTTAAAGTTACTATGACCGAAAAAGAGTATAATGACTTAGTTAATACTTATGGAATAGATATGGCAAAACAACTTATTGAACAATTAAGTCTGTATAAACAATCAAAAGGAAAAAGTTATGAAAGCGATTATGCTGCAATTCTATATTGGGTAACTGAACGAGTGCATGAAATTGAAAAGAAAGATGCTAACTATAAAGCATTTAAAAACAAAACAAATAATAATAAGAAGCCTAATTTCGACCAGAGAGAATATCCCCCTGGTTTTTTTGATGGATTATATGCTAATGGAATTAGGAAATAAAATTATGTGGAGGGAACTATGAAAAAGATATTAAAAAAATACTATGAAATGAATGATAATGAAAAGGATGATATAGAGGACTTATGTATTTTACATGAACTAGAAGAACAGTTAGTAGATTACGAAGATTTAGGATTAGATATTGCAGATGAGGAGGTTATATTTGAGGAAGTAAAAAATATCCTACCATATAGCAATATTAAACATTCAGAAATTATTTCGAGATTATTAGAATTATTGAGATGTAGAGATATAACTATAGATGATATTGTTGGAACTGCAACAGAAGAATTAATACAACTTATAACAGAAGATACAGGAGAGTTTAAAGATACAAAATATGAAATAATAAAAGAATTTTCATGTGGTCTTTATTATTGTGTATTTATACGACAAGGAGAAAAGTTTATTCTAATTTTTGAAAAAGACAACATTTCACATGTAGAAATGTTCAATAGTTTTGAATCAATATTACGATATGTGATTAAAAACATATTGTTGTCAGAGGGAGAATCTATTGTATAATCCAGTTTTCAAAAAAATAGAATATTATCTATATAGTTATGAGTTTATTGATATGCACATAGAAGATTTGAGATTAGATTTATCTGACTTTGACTATAATCAAAATTATGGAAAGTATATTAAAAATAAAAGTAGCAGTTTAGAGGACCAAGTAATAAAGAATATTAATCTTGAAAGAAGAATCTTAAAAATAAAAAAATGGCAAAAATTAATTACTTTTGTACTGAAAAAGTACAAGCAAACTAATTTATTATATTATCATTTCATTAATTTAAAGTATTTTCGTAAGGAAAGTCCTTTAAAAATACAAGAAAAATTAAATTTAAGTATATATGAACAAAAAGATATACAAGCTGAAATATTGCAGTATATCTTTTTTGTTGCAATAAAAAATCAAATACTAAGGGAGGTGAATTATTAATTAAAATCTTTAAGCAAAGGAGGTGAACGATATAAAGCATATAGTATCATTTAGTGGAGGTAAAGACAGTATGGCAATGTTACTAAAAATGATAGAAAATAATATGCCAATAGATGAAATTGTATATTGTAATATAATGGCTACTTCTACCATTGGAGCAGAATATCCAGAAATGTATAAATATTTAGATAAGGTAGATAGATATTTAATAAAAATAATAGGTAAAAAGATTACGAGGTTACAATCCCCTATAAGTTTTGAAAAACAATTCTATACTGTAAAGCAGAGAGGAAAATATGAAGGCAAGATTTATGGATTTCCTTGGAATCTAGGAGCATGGTGCAATAGTGTACTTAAAGTATCGACATTGGATAAATACTTTAAGCAACAAGGTAAATATATAAGTTACATTGGTATTGCTTATGATGAACCTAAAAGATATGAAAGATTAGCTGCAAATGAAAGAGCTCCCTTATACGAATGGAGAATGACAGAAAAAGATTGTTTACAATATACTAAAGAAAAAGGATTATATAATCCACTCTATGATAAATTTAAAAGACTAGGATGTTGGTTCTGTGTTAAACAAGGATTAGATAGTTTGAGAATTTTGCGACACGATTATCCAGAATATTGGAAAATGATGTTAGATTGGCAAAAGGATAGTGAAGTTAAATTCAAACCTAACTATACAATTCAGCAATTAGAAGAACGATTTATACAAGAAGATTACTTAATGGAAAATAAAGCAAGCTAATAACAAAAAATTAAAAGAAAGGAAGTTAATTACTTGAAAATTTATAGAGTGATATGTTCAAATTTTGATATAGATACCGAAATAAAGACAATAACAGTAAAGACATTTTTAGATAAAGACATAGCATTAAAATACTTAAAGCAACAGATTAAAGAAACAAAAGAGGAAATCGAAAATGAGGACTTAGATTTTTATAGTATTGAAGAAACAGAGGAATCTTATAAAAGACATGACCATGATAGTTCAGTTCAGGACTTAGTGGAAATATGGTTAGAAGAAGATAATACTTATGATGAAATAATATTACAGCTAGAACAAGAATTGAAAAATAACAAGGAAAATGAAAAAATTTATGAAATGTAAAAGCATATTTATAAAACTTTTAATGTGTGTGTTTTCTATAATCTTTGTTTTAATGTTATATATACTATTTAATGATTTTCTACAATATAGAAAAAATGAAGAAATTACTAAGGAACTAATTTCAGATGTAATTGATAAAAATGAAGAAACACAAGAATCTAAAATTGATTGGAAAAAGTTACAAGAAATAAATAATGATGTGATTGGATGGATTGAGATTAAGGGAACAAAAATTAATTATCCTATTTTACAAGATAATAGTAATCTATATTATCTAAGACATAATTATAATAAAGAATATAGTTTAAGTGGCTCTATATTTACCACAAATAAAAATCCTTTTGAAGATGAAGAAACAACAATATATGGGCATAATATGAAAAATAAAAGTATGTTTTCCTTACTAGGTAAATATATCAATGAAGATTTTTTATATGCTCATCAACATTTTAAGATATATACCCCATATGGCAACTATGAGGCAGCTGTTTTTAGTGCATACTCAATAGCATTTGAAACAGAAAATAGTAATATAAAACAATTAGACATCAATGAAAGGATAAAGTATTATCAGAAAGCAAGTAAATGTAAAGTATCAAATGTAGAAATTTCAGATAAAATAATAAAGTTATCTACTTGTTCATATATAAATGCAAAATATACACCAACAGAACAAAGATATTATATAGTTGCTAGTCTTACCCACATTGAATAAATAAATTGTGAAAAAAGGGCTGACAAATTCAAAAGATCACGTTATTATTATATTAAGAGGTGATATATTATGAAAAAGAAAGTATTTATAATTGTTATAAGTATATTAATTTTATTATTAGCTGTAATTGGAATAGCTTATTTTACTTATCCAAAAGATAAGATTATTCCTTTAGCAAAAGAAGATGTCATTGATTCAAATGAAAATACAATAGATGTTTCTACAGATAACATTACATCTAATGAGATAGCAACAGAAATTAGTACTATAATCCCAGAAGTAGAAAAAGAAACAAAAATAGATGATGAGATACCTAAAAAAGATGAAACTATAGTGGATAAAACTGTAACTACAGTTTCTACTTCAAATAGTTCAACAAAAAATACTACATCTACTAATAAGAATACTCAAAAAAATGGCAAAGTAAATGATAAGGAGGAAAGTTCTAAATGCACTACCCCTCCATCAAATATAGAAAAAGCAAAAACTAATGAAACTATTACATCAAAACCAGTAGATAAACCTAATGAAACTAATAAAGTAACTCAACCTACCAGATGCACAAGTAACAATAATCATGGTATGGATGTTGGAAATTGTGAAAAATGGTTTAATTCTAAAAATGGGGCAATTTCATATTATGAAGAAAAAATTAAATATTGGAATGAGTGGTGGAAAAACGCAGATCCAAATGACACAAATGCAGATGCAACTTACTATAAAAATTGCCCTACAGGTTACGAATATTGGAGTTGCATGTATTGTAATAAGTGGACTATTAACCTTTATTATAGGTAAAATAAATATTTTTAAGAGTCAAGATTTAAGTCTTGGCTTTTTATTATGGAGGTAAAGTTGAAGGAAAAAAATTATAAAGATATATTAGGCAAAAACAATCATTTTCAAAATGAATGTGCCTTAAATTATTTATTAAATTATCGGTAGAATAAATTTATCAGATGATGATTTCTTTAACAATAAAATAAAAGAAACAGAAAATGATTATAATGCTCACAGAGGTAGTCCGATAATGACTAAAGATTATGCTATAAGTATAATTAAAACATCAAGAGAAATGGCATTAATGGACGCTAAGGATTTATATGATTATATACAACATGAATTGTGTTCTATCGAAAAAATTAACACAGAAGTTGATTCTCCTGATTATGAGGAGGAACTATGCTAAAGAAAATACTTTTAAAAATTCAGAAATTAGAGCAACAGAAAAAAGCAAAAGTAGATAAACAGTCAGAAATTCAGAAAGAAATTGATGACTTGGATTTACAGTTAAAAAAGTTATATTCATTTAAGAAGGATTACGAAAAATTA
Source organism: uncultured Clostridium sp. (assembly GCA_947364715.1). Classification (GTDB taxonomy): domain Bacteria; phylum Bacillota; class Clostridia; order TANB77; family CAG-508; genus CAG-269. The sequence goes on along the minus strand of CANAUI010000001.1, from coordinate 58,564 downwards.
GAAAAAAATTCACAAGATTTCTTAAATAATATGGGTGGTAAAACTACTTGAATGATGAAGATAAAAAGCTGTTAGAGGCATATCTAAAGGAAACAAAAAAAAGGAGAATAATTATATTCATTTCAATTATTTTCTTTATTCTCTTTTGTACCATTATTGCTAGTAAATATTATATTAAAAATATACCTGTAGATGAAAACTTTAATAATACGACAAGTATGCAAGAGAATGATAACAAGCCTTTAAATGAAACAGTTGAAAACAATACTACTAATTCTGAAATAATTTCTGAAAATGTAATTGAAAATCATATACAAAATAATGAAAATATTGTGGTAGAACAGACACAAGAACAATCTTCAAAAGAAGATAAAAAACAAGAAGAAAAAGAACTTCAACCAAGTAAAACTACTACATCAGAAAGTAAAAAGAATGAAGTACAAAAAAATAAAACTTCCAACAAAGACTTTCTATTTACTGATGGTTACACTATGGATAATGTATCACAGGTAGCACAAGAATATCTAAAATCTAGTGGATATGCTGGTGAATGTGTACCTTTGAAAGATAGTGAAGGTATTTACTATGGAATGAGAGTAATTTTTCATTAAATTTTATAAGAAATACAGAGCAAGTAATGTACTTGTTCTTTTTTAAGGAGGAATTTAAAAAGTGATTAAAACAAAAAATTTTAATATTCGTAAAAAAATATTTGCAGTAATTCTTTTAATTATCACATTATTTGGAACATTCCAACCAGTTTTTGCTTTATCTGGATCAGGTAATGCAAACTGGGTAGGAGGTCAATTTGCAACTTTTATACACACAACAGATAACAGAGATAGTGAAAATGGAATACTAGCAAGAAGATTAGTAAACGTATCTACAAAGGAAAGATTTACTGTTTTTTGTGTAGAACATGGTGTAGACTTTAAAACAGGTGTAGTTAGTAATGGTGACTATTATGTACCAATTAATCCAACTATTAAAAGGGCTTGCAAAGTAGCTTATCTAGGATGGTACAGTAAACATCCAGATTATGTAATTGATGGTAGTATAAATATTGAAGATATGTTATCAAGAAAAAAAGATTATGTATTTACGCAACAGATGATTTGGGAGAGTCTAGGACAGTCTAATGCAGAATTTATAGATTCATCATTACAAAATGAATTTGTTTCATTCAAAAATAATATTAATAATCAAATTGCAAATATGGAAAAGAGACCTTCATTTGATGCAACTGCAATTACTGTAAATGTAGGAGAAACACAAACAATTACAGATTCTAATAATGTATTAAGTCAATATAACAGTATTGATAAAACAGTAGATGGAATTAGACTTCAACACAACAAAGGCGAAAATACTTTAACAATAACTGTAGATGAAAATTGTACGTTGAAGAATTACAGAATATCAGATGCTGATATGAAAAATTGGGGATGTATAAAAGATGAAACAAGAGAAACCGATACAAATATATATTTTGAATTTCCATCTGGGGTTCAAGATCAAATGATGGCTATGTCTTATAATGATCCAGTAACAATGGCATTTTCATTAACGATTAATCCATTGGGAAATTTAGAACTAACAAAGCTAAATAATAATGGCGATCTTGTGGATGGTACAATTTTTACAGTAAACGGACCTGGGTACAATGGTGATGTTGAAGTAAGAAATGGAAGAATTATTTTAGAGAAAATCAAAAAAGGAATCTATACTATTCGTGAAAAATCAGTAGGAACAGGCTACTTATTAAATACAGAAACATATACTGTGGAAGTTAAACCAAGTGAAACTGCTACACAATCAATCGTAAATAGCGAACCTACAGGAGAGTTATCATTAACTAAAATTGACATTGATACTGGTAATGGTAATCGAGTTGATGGAACAGCACATCATGGAGATGCTTCCATTGAAGGAGCTGTATATAAATTATATGCGGATGAAGATATATATAATGTTCAAAGAACTGTAAAATATTTTTCTAAAAATGATGAAATTGGAATATATACATTTAATAAAAATGGAGTTGCAACTGCAAAAATTACAAATACTTCTACAAAAGCTAATATTGAGGCAAAAGGTAATAAAATAATAGGACTCCCAATGGGAAATTATCGGTTGCTTTGAAACTATAGTTCCGACAGGATATACAAAAGATACTAATGTGTATAAACATACCTTTTCTTACAAAGATTCAAATACTAAAGTAATTCCTATATCTGGAACTGTATCAAATAAAGTCCAAAAAGCACCATTTGAAGTTATTAAGATAACATCAAACGACAATACTGTTACAGAAGTTGTTGAAAATGCTGAATTTACAGCAATACTAACTAAATATGTAACTTACTACGGTAGCTTTGATGAGGCATTAAAACATTTAGACCAATATGCAGAAGATGAATATTCAATTTTTAGGACTTCAAGTAATGGGCATGGAACTTCTGGATTACTTGCTTGGGGCGATTATACCGTTCGTGAAACATATACTCCTTCTCCTGAGATTGAGGCTGTGGAGGACTTTTATGTAACAATCGACAAGGATAGTAAAACACCAATTAAAGAAATTGTTGCCAACGATTATCCTTTTCAAGCATATATCAAATTAATAAAACAAGACAAAAAGACTGATAAAGTTGTAACTTTATCTAATGCAACATTTAATTTATATAAATTGAATGAAGATAACAATACTTGGGAAAAGGTATCTTGTAAAGTAGGAAAAAATTATTATGATTCTTGGACTACCGACAAGGAAGGAATTGCTCGTACAGAAAATAAACTCGAAGCTGGACACTATAAATGCTCTGAATTGGTTATTCCAAATGGATTCTTACAACTAGATGAAGATGTAATTTTTGATGTAAATAACAGAAATAAAACTTTAAATTATGATAAGGACTTAGATGCTTGGATAACTGTAACTATTAAAAATGAGCAACCTGTTGGAGAATTAGTAATTGATAAGTCTGTAGCATTAAGAGAAAATATTGATACATCTTTAGTTGATGTTAGTGATTTGAGTAAAATTAAATTCAAATTAGTGGCAACGGAAAATGTCCTTGATATGGCAGATGGAAGTATCATATATCCAAAGGATAAGGAAGTTGGCACATATTCCCTTTCAAAAGAAGGCGATTTAACAATATCTAATCTTCCTATGGGAAAATATGAATTTTTTGAATGTGCTACTTTAGATGGATTGGTTTTAGATGAAACTAGACATCAAGTTGAGTTCACACAAAAAGATACTACTACAAAAGTATATTCTGATACAAGAGAAGTTATTAACGATACTACTGTTGTAAAAATTAGTAAACAAGATATTGGTGGCAACGAAATTAAAGGTGCTACATTACAAGTTATCAACAAAAATGGTGAAATAGTTGATGAATGGGTATCAACAGATATTCCTCATACAATAGAAGGGTTAAAAGTAAATGAATCTTATACACTTCATGAAGAAATTTGTGTAAATGAATTTGTAAAAGCTACTGATGTTGAATTTACTGTTACAAACACAAATGAAATACAATCTGTTACTATGATAGATAAAGTATTAGAAGTAAGTAAACAAGATATTGGTGGCAACGAAATTGAAGGTGCTACATTACAAGTTATTGATAAAAATAATAAAGTAGTAGATGAATGGATTTCAACCAATACACCTCATAGGGTTAGTGGTTTAATTGAAGGCGAAAAATACACATTACACGAAGAAATCTGTGTGGATGGATTCGTAAAAGCTACTGATGTTGAATTTGAGGTAACTACTGATAAAGAAACACAAAAAATCATTATGATTGATAAAGTTGTATCATTAAGCAAGCAGGATATTGGAGGAAATGAAATTGAAGGTGCTGAAATGACAGTTACAGATGAAAATAATGAAATTGTTGACAGTTGGACTTCAACTAAAGAGCCTCATCATATTTCAAACCTTGAAGAAGGTAAAAAATATGTACTACATGAATTGTATGCTCCTGATACATTCGTAATTGCAACAGATGTAGAATTTGAAGTAACTACTGATAAGGAAACACAAGAAATTATTTTAGTTGATAAAACTGTAGAAATTAGTAAGCAAGACATTGAAGGTAATGAAATCGAAGGTGCTACCTTGGTAGTAACAAATGCTAAAACTAAAAACATCATTGATAAGTGGGTATCAACTAATATTCCTCACAAAGTTAGTGGTTTGATCGAAGGCGAAAAATACACATTACACGAAGAAATCTGTGTGGATGGATTCGTAAAAGCTACTGATGTTGAATTTGAGGTAACTACTGATAAAGAAACACAAAAGGTCATTATGATTGATAAAATTGTTGATGTAACTAAAACAGATTTAGTTAATGGTGAAGAAGTCGAAGGAGCTGAACTTGTTGTAACAGATGAAGATGGTAACATTGTAGATGAATGGGTATCAACCAAAGAACATCATCATGTGTCAGGCTTGGAGGAAGGTAAAAACTATGTATTGACTGAAAAGACAGCACCATACGGATTTGAAGTTGCAGAAAGTATTAATTTTACAGTAACTACAGATAAAGCAACACAAGTTGTTGAAATGAAGGATATGCCTATATTAAGATCAGTTCGAGTAGAAAAAGTAGATAAAGCTACTGGCGAACATATTAAATCTAATAAGTTTGAATTTAATCTTTATGAAGATGAGGCTTGTACTAAACTCTTAAAAACTGTTGGTGCAAATGAATTTGAAGGAACTGCATTGTTTGAGGACCTAAGATTTGGTACATTTTATATAAAAGAACGGAAAAGCACCTCTAGGCTATAGATTATCAGATGAAGTAGTAAAAATCGAAATTAATCCAGATGGTGTTTTTGCAAATGGAGTATCTTTGGAAGAAACTGATGGTGTTTATAGTTTTGTTTACTATAATTCACTAATGCCTTCTATTCAAACAGGTAATGAAATGAACTATCCTATGATATTAGGATCAATGGCAATTTCTTTAATTGGAGTTACTACAGGAGTTGTAATTTTAAAAAGAAAAAACAAAAAAAATAATTAATTTATGAGTGGGTTCTCTCCCACTCTTTTTTCTTATAAAGGAGGGATTTACAATTCAAACTAATATTATATACAACTTTGAAGATTTACAAGGTTTACTGTTAGATAAAACACAAAAAGGTTCTTTTTATCTGTTATTTGATGATATTTATTTTGAAGAAATCGAAAAAGATACTGTAATTAATAGAGATGTATATACTCTTGCTAGGAGAATATCTAAACCATTTAATATTATTAAATATATTACTTTTAATGTAAAAGAAAAATATTCTACAAAGGAAATATACGAATTAATAGATATTTTAAGAAGAGATACTACCATTATTGTTACTATATTCAATCCAGATAGAAAAGAAGTTTTTTTATTATTTATTAGTAATAAAGATGATTCTATGTTAGAACATCATATTAAAACATTTATGGAATTGGAGGTGACTTAGAATGACTGATTACAAGGTTAGATTAGTTATAAAACAAGAAGGTATAGACCTCATCAATAAAGAGTTAGAAAGAACAAATGATGAAGCATTAAAAAATCTAATAAAAAAGGCAGATATAAATAAGACCTTTAGAAATCTTGTTTATCTTGGATGGAATGAATTAGATTCAGAGAGATATTTATTTCTGCAACACCGATTATTTGATGTGGGCTGTAATGACATTTCATATAGGATAACTGGTATAGGAGAGGAATTAACAGATGTTCAAGAAGAAAGTTATACTTCTCCAAAAGATGTAAAAGTAGATATTCCATATCCATCTGTTATTCGTACATTTGATGAAAATGATATTGAAAAACAAATGACTGGATATATAAAGTATTTAGAAGAAAAACAAAACGAAAATAGCAAGGAGATGGACTATGAGTGATGTTTACGAGGATATATTAAATAGTTCTAATATTCAAACGATATTAGAACATTATGGATTAAAAGTTACAAAAAATAAATGTAACTGTCCTTTTCATAATGACACTCACCCATCTATGAGTATTCACTCTGGTAAAGGAATCGCAAAGTGTTTCGTTTGTGGAAGTGGTGGAAATGCAATTTCTTTCATCCAAAAATATGAAAATGAGATAAATCATAATCAAATTAGTTTTAAAGATGCAATGCAAAAGGCTATTGATATTCAAGGACTAAACATTACAATTCCTAGTAATAATACACCTTTAACAGAAGAACAACAAAGAGTACAAAGACTGAATAATATTTTAAAAGATGCAATTACAATTAGTGAAAATAATCTAAAAGTAAATAATGTTGACTGTCAAAATGCTTTAAAGTATTTAAAAAATAGGAATTTATCTACAGAAATTATAAGTCAATTTCATATTGGTTTTAATGTAGGTACAAATAATGTAATGAATAATCTTTTATCAAAATATTCTTTGGATGATCTGATAGAAGTTGGAATTGTTAAAGAATCTAGTAATGGTTACACAGATGTCTTTATCAATAGAATAACTATCCCTATCTTTGACAGTAACGGAAATGCAGTAGGATTTGGTGCAAGAGCAATAAATGATAGTATAAAACCTAAATACTTGAATACCAAAGAAACAGAAATATTCAATAAAAGCAATGTATTATTCAATTATCATAGGGCTAAATCTTATGCTAGAAATGATGAACTTATTATTGTTGAAGGATATATGGATGTAATTTCTGCAAAAGCAATGAAAATAGATAATGTAGTTGGTTCAATGGGAACAGCACTAACAAAAGAGCATATAGACTTAATAAAAAAACTAAAATGTGAGGTAACTCTTTGTTTAGATAATGATAATGCAGGTAAAGAGGCTATGATTAGGATTATTCCAGAATTATTAAAAGCAAAATTAAAAGTAAATGTATTAGATGTTGCTAAGTTAGGCAATTATAAAGATTTTGGAGATTTACAAATGGCAAATATAACGAGAGAGCAAGTATATCAGACAAAAATATCTGCATTTACTTTTTTACTAAAATATAAATATATTCAAAATAAAGAATTATCTGTAGAAAATATCCACAATATATACAATAAAATGTGTAAAGATAGATTAATAAAAGATACAAAAGATGCTTTAAATTTTAAAGAATTTATAACTAATAATTCTGATTATTCAAATGATGAAATAGAAAAAATTATTAATCCTACAGAAGTAAAAGAAAACAGAGTTAATAGATATAAGGATGTATTTTTCTATTACTATATAATCGGATTGATAAAAAATTGTGCTAACAAGCATCAGGATAACATTTTATTAAAATATATAGAATCTGGAAAACTAGATTCTAATACTTTAATCAAATCTTTAGATAATGAACAATATTTAAAAGATGATAGTTTAACTGTTAATATAGGTAGTTATATTAAGAATTATATATTCAAATCAGAACAATATATCAATTTTCAAAATGATAAAATTTTTATCCTTGAACACCTATTAGATAATGTTAAGGCTTTTGATTCTAAAGGAAATAAAGTAAGTCTTAATTTATCTAAAGAACAAAAAGAACTTGTAATAAAACAATACAATGATAGTTTTGATAATAATATTAAGGAATATATTGAGAATAATCCAGATGAGTTTGAGGAAATTTTCATTGCAAATTCTCATGAGCAATTTGAAAAATTATTCCCTAAAAGTTATGAAAAACTATTAAAAGAACAGTCTATTTCTCGTTTTAAAAATGAAATGGTAATGGAGGCTGTTAGGTATGGTTTTGCATATTCGGATGATATGAAATCTGCAATGAGTAGAGAGTTTGTAAATAACGAGAAATTTAAAACTTTATTAGTATTTAATAACAATAAAAATATTTTAGGATTAACTGCTGAAAGTATTAAAAATACTGAATATGAGATTAAACAGGAAATAGAACCACAAAAAGAAACTATTGTAGAAAAAGAGAAAATAAAAGAATCTAAGCCTATGTCTATTTTTATAAAATTATCAGGTAAAGAGAAGGAAACTTATAATGGTATGTATCTTCCAATAGATGATACAAAGCAAATTTATATTCCAAAACAATTATATAAAAAAGAGGATAATAGAATAGAAATATTAAATAATCAAGCTAATCAAGCCAATATGAGTGAATATAAAATAGATAATAATGAGCATAAAAAGAAATTTCATAGCAGATTAACATTAGATGAATTCTATAAAAAGTATTTTAAATTATATTCAATACAAATGGAAAAAGAGGTGATGGCTTAATGCAGGCAAGTAATAAATCGGATGCAGCACAAGTTTATGAAGGTGCTACAAGAGCAACAAAAACAGGTATAAAAGATAGTTTTAAATATTTGTTAAAACCTTTATCCATATTTGGGTATCACTACTTCTTAGAAGGAATTAAGGCAGTTCAAAAAGATGGACCTACGAAAGAACTGGAAAAACTAACTAATCTTTCCTATGATGAAACCATTAGGATAATGCAGAAATGCCAAAATGATGGTATTAGAGTGGTTGCATCAGAAAGAAAATTATCTACAGAAGATAGTGAATTTGGAAAAAAGAAATCTTTGTATGAACAAAAAAGAATCACAAGATATGCTCGTAAAATAAAGCAACTTAGTGATTTAAAGGCACATTTTCCTAAAGCTACTAAATTTATTAAATTAGATTCAGTTATAAAAAAATATCAGGATAAGCAAAATACAGAGGTTAAGCATCATAAAAATAAATATTATAATATATACTATAACAAATCAAAAGCTCCTTATATGGCTGATAGAATAGCAGATTTAATAGAGTATAGAACTGGTATTTCACAAAAACTATTTGATGAAAATACACAATCTGCAATCGAACAACTAAGAAATGGTGGAAAAAGTCTAAATTCAGAACAATTAAGAAATCTATCAGATAAATTCAAATTACATGATATGGGAAATGTAGGAATAGATAAATTTAAGCAAGATTATTGTGTTCACGAGATGCCTTTTTCTTCATTTATGTCTATTGAAGATGATCTTGAAGTTGCAGATATTCCTTATGGTATTAAAATCATTGAAAATGAAGATGAAGAAAAAATTGCTAACATATATTTTGAAAATAAACATCTTGAAAGATACAATGAATTGGGCTTTAATGACTATGGGCAAATGTATGTATATGGAAACAATAATAAAAACTTTCAATGGAATATCCAGTCGCAAGAGGAGCTAGTTTCTTTTAAAAGTAAAACTGGTGATGAGGAGAAACAAATATATTCTACTTTATCTGGTAAAAATTATATTATGAAAAGGCAAGAAAATGAGTGCTTCTGGACTGTTGCAAAGGCAGACTTAAAGGAACTTGCAGAAAAAGAAAAAAAAAGAGATGTAGTAAGTGAAGAACTAGAAAGATTGCATATTTTTGAACAATTAGAAAAAGATGCAAACAACTCCCCTACTATAGCTGAAAATCCTAAAGAGATAGAGGTTAATTTTGATAATGAAATAGAAAAAGAGGCAGGTGATTAGTATAGAGAATTTAGAAAAAAAAGCATATTTCAATATAGATAACAATGAATATTATGAAGGGTATCATATTGAAGATAGACGTTGGAATGGATGGGCTACGCCATGTTTTGAAAAATATGTAGCAGATCTAATTGCTCATAATTTTTCGACTTCTAATTTTAAGATTAAATATGATGAAAAGAATGATTACTATCGTATTACTGAAAAAGAAGATGGGAAAATAATTTTGTCAGAAAAAATTAAAGGACATATTATTAATACTACAGAAGGACAGAAAAAAGTTTATTCTTTAGGTGCTTTTGACTGGACTTGGGAAGATTATACTATTGATGAATTAAAAGAGTTTAAAAATGCGAATATAATTACAAATCAAATAAAAGAAAAAGAAGATTCTATAAATTTGGAATATTAAGGATGGTGATTATATGTTAGTAAAGAAAAATAAAAAGCCACCATACTTGTTTTTATTTATAACATTTGTAATTATATTCTATTATATGCTTAGAGTAACAACTCTAGTAAATAGTAATAATGGAATTTGGGATTTAGAATTTTTCAATATTGCTCTTAATAATATATATAAATTAAACACTCCAATAGATATTACAAGTAAAAATCTTGCAATATCTGCGGGAGTGTCTTTTTTTATGCTTATGATATATGAAACTTATCGTATGCAAAACAAAAGAAATGTGCAAGAGAACACTTATGGTTCTGCTGAATGGAGAACTTCAAAAGATATTGAAAACAAAAGAGATAAAGTTTTTGAAAACAATATGATTTTATCTCAAACAGAGTTCATTTCTAAAAATATGAAAAAGAGTGGAATGAATAGGCATGTAATATTACTTGGTAGACCTGGTACTCGGTAAATCTCGTTACTATTTTAAGCCTAACATCCTAAATGCGACTGGTACTATAATAGTAACAGATCCTAAACGGAGAACTGCTTAGAGATTGTGGATATTCATTGAAGAAAAAAGGTTATACAATTAAGGTTCTAAATTTGGATGAAAAATCAAAATCTAATCATTATAATCCTTTTGTATATATAAAAGAATTACCTACTTTTGAAGAAATAATAGGAAATGAAAATCCTAATCATAAAATACAAGAAGATGATGTAATGACCTTAATTAATACTTTAATGGTTAATACGAAGAGTGAAAATATTGAAAATACAAGTGGAGATCCCTTCTGGGAAAAATCAGAGATGATTTACCTTCAAGCATTGTTTTACTATACTATTAGGCATTATGATAAACCACATCAAAATTTTTCAACTATTTTGAAATTAATTCGTTTATCTAATCCAGATTCAACAGGTGTTTCTCCTTTAGATAAACTTTTTGATAATTGGGCTAGAGAAGAACCAGACCACATTGGAGTAAAACAATATAAGCATTTCAAGGTTGCTGCCTCTGCTCCAAAGATGATGTCGACCATCATCATGGTTGCGACTGCAAGGCTCGCAGCCTTTAACATTAAGGAAATATCAGATTTGACTAATACTGATGATATGGAACTAGAAAGAATTGGTATGCCTATTAATGATAACTCACCTATTCTACAGAAAATCAATGCAGATACTGGAAAACATATAGGAAATGGAAAAGTAGCTTACTTTATTATTACAAAACCCAGCGATTCTACTTTCAATTTCTTGGCAAGTATTTTCTACACACAGGTATTTGCTATGATAGATGAAAATGCTAAAAGACTTGGTGGAAGTCTTGTTACACCTTTGGAAATTTATATGGATGAATGGGCTCAGTTACGGAGAAATACCTCGATTTGTAGAAGAACTGGCTTATCTTAGAGGCTTAAATGTACGGAATAACAATTCGGTTTACAATCTCTAAGTCAATTAAAAAAGAAATATAAAGACAGTTGGGAATCAGTTTTGGATTGTGTTGATACTACCCTATTTCTTGGTAGTAATAGTAAAGAAACACTTGAATATATTGTGGCTTTACTCGGTAAAAAGACTTGGTATAAGAAAAGCACAGGTAGAACTTTCTCAAAACAAGGTTCTAGTAGCACAAATTGGGATATTGTAGGTAGAGAGTTGGCAACTTTAGATGAATTATCCAAAATGCAGAAAGGTTACTGTATTATTTTTATATCTACAGTTGGAGCTTTTTACTCCAAATTATACAACTTAAATGAACACCCAAATTATTCGGATTTATACGAACCTTGGGCAAATAATAACAATAAGTTATACGATCATAAGCAAGAATTGGAATATCAAGAAAATTTCAATTATAAATTGTTATATGATTTGGGATTACAATTTGTTAAACCTATTCAAAATTCAAAAATTGAAAAGGTTGATAAACAAGAAGTAAAAGAACTTTTAAAGTCTGGTGCAATACAATTAGAAGATTTAAAAGTTGCTTAAAAATAATTGAATAATTTAGGAGGCAATTCTCTAAATTATAATAGTTATTTTCTAACTATATAGGGGATTGCCCCTTTTTATAGTTAGGAGGATTTATGAAAAACTTAATAAAAAGTTTTAAAGAAAATAAAAATAAATTAAAATCTAAATTAATTACAATAAGCACAAGTATAGGTGTTACTTTAATGCTTGGTACTAGCAGAGTGTGTGCTGCATCTGGAACAGAATCTATTGATTCTTTCATCAATTTTGCTTGTGATTGGCTTACAAAGATTGGTGGAGTTGTAGCTTTAGTTGGTGGAGTAATGTTTGCTTTAGGTTGGCAACGTGAGGATGCCGAAGGTAAAAGTCGTGGACTTATGACACTAATGGCTGGGTTTATGTTAGTTGCTATTGCTCAGTCAAAGAACTTATTTGGACTATAAAAGAGGAGGAAATTTATAATTGGATGGAATTATAAGAATTCTCTATAGTTTTAAATTTACAGTATTTCGGAGTTACCTTAGATAGTGGTAATTTAATTGGTTCAGTACAACAATTAACCAATTTTTCAAGTGTTCAAAATATTAATATTTGGTCCATTGGAAAAGTAGTAAATGACTGTATTGTTCCTGTAGCACTAAGTTTGCTTATTCTTTTCTTTATGATAAATCTAATAAAAAAAGCTATGGAAGTAGATAGAATCTCTTGGGAGAGGTTGGCTATGTCTTTTATAGCTTTTTTATTATTAAAATATTTCATTATGAATGGCTATAGTTTTATGTCCGCAATAATGAATATTGTAAATGACATATTTGTTAGTGTTACAAATGTATTAAGTAATAATAATTCTAACATTAATATTGCAGATACTCTTATAAATGCGATTCCCGATCGGATTCGTAGATAGTATTATGACATATCGGATTATATCTAATACTATTTATTCCGTTCATGACCACAATTGTTCAGATACTGACACAAATATTTTTAAGAGTAGTAAAATTAATATTTTGCTTTGCCTTTGCCCCTATCCCTCTTGCCTTATCTGTAGATGATGAAGGTAGAGGAAAAGCAATTCAGTATTTTCTGTTTGCAGCATCTGTAGGAATAGAGGCAATTATTATTTACTTGGCTACAAATATTTATGCGATTGGCTTATCTGGACTAAGTTCTACAGTTGGTTCAACAAATGCAATATCCACTATAGTTGCAATGTTGTTCCTAAATGGTATGTATCTTGCAATAATACAGTATGCTAGCCAATTTGCAGAAAAACTAACAGGAGGTCATTAAGATTATGGATAATATAGAGATAACTGTTTTTGATGAGATAAATGATTATAAGGAAAAGATATATTTCTTTAATTTTAGACAATGGTTTTTTGCTATATTAATAGTTGCTTTAGTAGTTCCTACTTATCTTTTACTAAAAGATAAGATTGGTAGTGAAATAACAAGTTATATAGTAATTCGGAATAGCAGGAATTCTTGGATTCATAGGATTTGTTAAAATACACGAGCTACCAGCCGAAAAAATCCTACCTTACTGGTTCAGGCATTATTTATGCTTTGCTAAACCAATTCACTATATAACTGATGAAGAATTTAAGAATCAACATCAAGAAAGTAGTAAGAAAAAGCAAATAGTTACTAAAGAAACTAATAAAAATACTGCAAAAATTAAGAAAAATGAAATTAAGGAATTAAAGAAAAAGCAAAAACAAGAAAAGCTACTACAAAAAGCTAAAAAGAAATATGGGATTACTGATAATAAATCTCAAAATAAAATTATAGAGAAAGACAATAACTATAGTGATAAAGGAAATGAACTATCAGAGAAACTTTCTAAATTATCAAAAGAACAGCAAGATGCTCTTTTGAAACTATTAGAGAGGTAATAATTATGAAATTAACAAAATGGGAAATAAAATTTTTAAATTATTATTTGAATAATTTTAATGCAAAGTGGATGAGGGTTTTTAATAACAAGCATCCACTTTTAGAAACTAGAGTTGATTTGTTTAACATTTATAAAATGAAGTTAAAAGGTCAACCAGTTGTAGGTCAAGAAACACTTACATCTATGTTTAAGCAATTAAAAGAAGGAGAAATGTATCTTATTACAGACCTTCTAAAACAAGATAAGGAGGATAATATAGTTTGACTAAAGTAAAAAAAGAGAAAGAAACAAAAAGTAAGAGAGAATCAAGATTTAGTCTTTTCTTAAAAAAACGAAAAGCAAATAAAATAGCAAAACCTCGCACTACATCTCAAATTATGAATATGTTTTTTAAATCTTATAACGAAAATACTTCTATCCTACAGTTAGATGATGAACACTATTCTATATGCTTTGAATATCAAGATATATCCTTTTCAAAGGCTGACTATGAAACACAAGAAAGCATATTTTTAAAATGGGTATCATATTTACATTCATTTAACTTCAATGACCATATCCAAGTCATAAAAATAGGTACACCAGTAAAAAGAGTTGATTATAAAAAGAATTATATATATGATGAAAACAAACTACAAGGAAATGAGTTAAGGATAGGAAAAGAATTTAATACACAAATTGAAAATTGTTTAGGAAATAAAGAAAATATATCTTGTGATACTAGACTTATAACAATAAGTACAAAAGCAGAAAGTCTAGCAGATGCACAAGATATTTTTATGCAATATCAGTTAAGAACAGAAGAAAAATTTAAGGAATTAAAATCTAAAATTAGAAGGATAAGTATTGGTGAAAGATTAGCACCTTTATATAATTTGTTCCATACTAATTTAATGGAAGATGAAGGAATTACTGATATTATTGGATATGCTAAAGATAATAATTTAAGCATTTATGATGTTCTAGCAAGTAAAGAAGATGTTTCTTTAAGAGAGAAAAATTATATAAGCATAGGAAATAAAAAGTTTATTAGAGTAATGTATGTTAGCAGATTACCTAAATCTATAACTCCTAGATTTTATAATAGAATTTCTACACTAGAAAACTGTAATATCATAACAACACTTAATATAACTCCTACAGATCCATCAAAGACTATACAAAAGGTTAATAAAAAAATAAGTGGTATGAAAACTGAAAGACTTGAAAAGATTAAAAAAGCCAATAAGAATAACTACAGTTATGAGGCAGTTAGAGATGAGAAATTAGAAGATGCTTTAAGAGATGCTCAATCTTTAAGAGATGCCTTACAAAAGAAAAAGCAAAAACTATTTACTAATAATATTCTTATCTGTATTCAATCAGATAGTTTGGATGAACTAGAAAAAGAAACTAAAATGATAAAAAGTATTGCTAGTGAGCATTTAATCGCAATTTATAATTTAGACTGGCAGCAACTTGAAGGATTACAAAACTGTCTTGCCTTTGGTTATAATACTTTACAAATGCAAAGGTCTTTAACATCAGAAAGTACCGCTGCAAATGTTCCATTCAACACCAAAGATTTAATGCACGAAAATAGTATATTCTATGGAATTAACCTAGTATCAAAAAATCCAGTCTTTGCAGATAGAAAAAGATTATTAAATGGCAATGGATGTGTTTTGGCAACAAGTGGTGCTGGAAAATCATTCTCAATAAAACTAAATATAGAGCAAGTTCTATTGAGACACCCACAAGATGAAATTGTTATTTTAGATCCGCAACGGAGAATATAAACCATTAATTGATGCCTTTGGAGGGCAAACATTAAATATTAGTACCTCTAGCAACACATATATAAATCCTTTTGATTCTTCTTTGCAATATGAGAATGATGAAGAAACTCTAAATAATAAAATAGAATTTTCATTAGCATTTATAGAATCGCTTGTATCAAGTGCTGGTCTTTCAGGAGAACAAAAAACACTTGTTGATAGATGTACTAAAAATATATATGAGGAATATCAGATTCATAATTTTAGTGAGCAATATGAACCAGATTTTATAAAATTCTATGAAGAATTAATGAAACAACCAGAAAGAGAGGCTAAAAACCTTGCTTTAGTTCTCGAAAGATATGTTCTAGGTGGAATGGATATATTCTCTAAAAAAACAAACATTGAAATTAAAAACCGTTTAATTTCTTTTGATATATCAGAGTTACCTCGTTCTATTCAGACAACTGGTTATCTTGTTGTTTTAGAGCATATTATGAACAGATTAAAAAGAAACAAAAATTTAGGAAAACATACTTGGATTTTCATTGATGAGTTTCACATATTGTTAGCAAATCCCTACTCTGCTGATTACATTGCTAAAATCTATAAAACTCGGAAGAAAGGAAAATGCGATACCTACTATAATTACGCAAAACATTCGGAGATGTAATTAAAAATGAACAGGGATGTAAAATACTGTCTAATTCAGAATTTGCAATGATTTTAAAACAAAAGGCTTTGGACCTACCTGCTATATGTAAAATATTCGATATTTCGGAGGAGGAATCAAGGTATGTGATGGATTCTCCAGCAGGTCAAGGAATATTGGTGTATGGTGAAGATAAAGTTCCTTTTAGAAATCAAATTTCAAAAGAATCTTATATATATGAATTAAATCAAACATCAAATATGCAACTTAAAGTGGCTTAGGAGTTAGTAAATGGAAAATGAAAACAATAATTCTAATAAGGATATTGCAAATTCTTTAAGTAAATATTCTGATTATGCAAATAAAAGTACAAACCTTGTTTTAGATAGTGCAAATGCAATCAATAAGTGGTATTCAGAACAATTAGATAAAATAACTGAAAGTGATATTAAATCCAATAGATTAGAAACATCTATAGATAACTCTACAGATGAAATAGAAAATACCACAATTCAACCACAAACTAAACTTGAAACAAAAGTAGAAAGTTATGATGAGCTACAAACAAATAATAGCAATGATATACAAAAGATTGTTAATACCAATAATATTAGAATTAAAACACAAATATTAGATAATGAAAGCATTGAAAATGCTGATAATATTGAAACTACAAATAATTTAGAAAATAATATAGACAACACTTCTAATAAACATAGTAAAATACCTAAAAGAATTGCAACTACTATAAAAGGTGCGAAAATTATTAGCAATACTACTAATAAAGTAATTAAAACTGGTAAAAACATAAATACGGGATTAAATGAAGGTGGTTTAAAAAGTTTTGAACATACCTCTAATAGAATAATGACAAAGCCAGTAAAAAAGGTTGCAAATAAAGTTACACACAAAGCTACAAATCTTGTTGCAGAAGGTACAAAAAAAGTTGTTAAAAAAGTTGGAACAAAAGTAGTTCAGAAAACAACACATCTTATGATAAGAATAATGAAACTACTAATGAAACTAATAGCAAGTGTAATGAAATTAATAATTTCTATGTTACCAGAGATTGCACCAGTTATTATTATACTTGTTGTAATAGTAGCATTTTGTAGTTTTTTCGGTTTAGGAATGAGTGAAGATACTAAAAAGAACTATGAACAATTTATGATTTCTATTCAAGATGAGTATGACAAACAAACTGTAGAATATTATAATCAAGGAAAAATCGTTCAAGGTACAATAGAAGGAAAAGGATTTATAAATTGGAAAGCTCCACTTTCTATAATTCAGATGCTTAATGGAGATTTAGTATTTGATAATGCTGAGAAAGAACTTTTAAATTCTTTTAAGGATGCTGGTTTGTATGAAAAAATATCCGAAGAAACCTATACTTACGAAAAAACGATAGAAGAAACAGACAGAAATGGTAATAAAACTACCAAAAAACAAACTGTTACAGAAACAAAGAAAATTGTTTCTAATCCTTCCCTAAATGATTATATAAACTGGTGTAATAACAATTTTAGTAAAATTAATAAATATAAAAAAGCTAAGAAATTAAAATATGATTCTAAACAAACTAAATTTACAGATAGTGAAGTTGAACAAATAAAATTATTATATAATTCAAATACTTTCTTTGATTTATTTAGTGGAAGTTTTAAAGAAAGATATGCTTATTTAAGTGTAAGTATTGGTGATGAACAAATACAAGCAATTTACAATGAGTTTTTAAAGAATATAGGAGTTAGATATTTAATGGATCATAGTAATTTAAAATATGATGAGTGTATGAGTTACTATGATTGTTCAAGTTGGGTTATACATTGCCTAGCACATTGTGGAATTATAACAATCCCAAACACAGGGGCACAAGGAATTTATAATGGATATTGCTATCCTGTGTCTGTAACTGACAGAAAAGCAGGAGATTTAATTTTCTTAAAAGATACCTATGATACTGGTGAACCTGGTAGTATATCTCATATTGGTATTTATATGGGTGAACTTACTATAAATGGTGAAACTGATGAGTGGATTATTGATACAGGAGGTAATCCTTCTGGTGTAAGAATAAGAAAATATAAAAACGGATGGTGGAATGGAAGTAACTTCTATGGATTCGCTAGATTAAAAGGAAATTAAGAAGATTATAAAAAAGGGCTGACAAATTCAAAAGATCACGTTATCATTTTTAGTGTAATAAAAAACTAAATTATGGAGGAAAAAATGTTAAATATCACTAATTATGGATCTACTATTATTTTGATTCAAGCCTTTGTTGAAATATTATTTGATGAAAAAATATCAGATGATATAAAAACACTTAGAATTAACGGATTAAAAACACTTAGTAATTATTTAGAATGTTACGAAAATCATGGATATGTAGAAAAGTTGATTAATAAGATAGCAGAGAAAAAAACAAAAATGATTATGCAAATAAAATCAAAAACTGAAATGGATAAAATGTTAAAGCCTTCCTGTCCGTATTTCAACGGAAGTAAATTTATTCCTAATGAATACAATGTAATTGAGGAAGAACTTATTTGTTGGAGCGAAACATCACTTCAAGGACCTTTAAATGAAATAGGCTTTAAGAGATATTCTGAATTATTTAATATAGTGTTTCCAGAATATAAAAATACATTAAAGGACATGTAAAATAGTATGATACATTTATTTAAAATTTTATTTAAAATTATTGGTATTGCAATTTTGCTTATGATAACAATTTGTTTTCAAAGTAAGTTAATAAGAATGAGTATAGTAATTTTCATATACTCATTCTCTTTTTTTGTTTTGTTGAAAAAGGAGTGTGATGTTATGGGATATAGAAAAGGACTAGGAGTAGAATGGTATTTACCAAATGAAAAAAGAAAATTTGCAGAAAGCACAGTAGCAACAAGCGATTTAATTACAGTTTTATCAGAAGAATATTTAACTGTTTTAGATGTATATTATGCAATTAATTATGATGATGAAGCAAAAGAAATTATAAAACATTTTATAGAAAAGGGATATGGTAAATTCTTATTAAAAGATTTTGTGCATAGCAATTCTAGGCTTATATATAGAAAATTGGAAAATGATGAAATAATATCTGTGCCACAAAAAGAATTAAAAGAACATTTGGATTTTATAAATTTGGATGAGAGAAAAAGATCTATATTAAAGAAAATTCCAAAAAATTATGATTATGACTATTAGAAGGTGAATGTATGGATAATACAATACAAATGAATTTATTTGAATATTTTATGGATTCAGAACAGTTTTCTATACAAGAGGCAACTAACCTAGTGAAAAATGTAAAAAATATGAATGTTAATAATGAATCTATTAGGGCTAGGATTTATGAAGGTGTTGATAGAGGTATATTTAAGAAAATTACTAGAGGTGTATATAAGGTAACTAAACAACTAGAAAATGAAGAAAGCACTTGTTTACTTATTAATGGTGATGGTAGAGATTTAAGTATGATAAAAGACCATTCTGTTGATGGAATTATAACAGACCACCCCTACGATTTACAAAAGGCTTTAAGTGGTGGAAATAGAAAATTTGCTACATTTGAACTTTTTAAATATGAAAGTAAAGACTTTAAAGAGAAACAAAGAGTTTTAAAAGAAGGTGCATTTTTAGTAGAGTTTTTGCCTGAGGAATCACAAGTAAATTATGAATATCTTTATGAAATAAAAAAGATGGCACGAGATAATGGTTTAAAGTATTTTGCAAAAGTTGCATGGGTAAAAGGAAATTTTGTTGCTAATACTGGAAGAAAAGCAAAAAATTCAGAAGATGTAATGATATTTTCTAATGGAGAACCTAGAAATTTAAAATTAGATGCAAAGAAAAATCTTGCTATTGCTAAAGAAAATAATTTAGAAGTAACAGGAAAGACCTCTTATGAAATTAGAGATATGTTACAAGAAAATAATCTGGATGTTGCATATATGAAGGGAACCAATGGAATGCTACCTACAGTATTTAATCATCAACCTAAAAATACGAAAGATAAGATTATGGAGGCTGAAAAGCCAATAGAATTAATAGAAGAAATTATTGAATACGTTTCTAAACCATACGAAACTCTACTCGACCAGTTTGCTGGTAGTGGAAATTTTGTAATTGCTTGTCATAACAAAAATAGAAATAGTATTGCTATAGAAAAGGATGATACCATGTTTCAAAAAATGAAAAATAATATTGAGAAAAATTTAGATGTTAAATTTGATGAAATGGACTATGATTATTAATTGATAAATAAATTTTATTATGGTATAATCATCTCGACTAATAGTAATCGAGAGGATTATAAATAAAAATAATGTTTAGAGGTATTAAGAAATTAATATCTCTTTTTCATTTTAAAAAGCTAAGGAGGTGATATAAACTTGGCTGAAAGTTGGATAAAAATAAAGGCATCTGTAAATGAAATACAAAAACATCTTGAACAATCTCCTTCTCAACTGTTTAATATTAAGTGTTATAAAAGTGAGTATGGAGGTGTTCAACATTATAAAGGTAATAATGATGAGATTATAACTTTTGAGGTATCAATAAGATATAATGAAATTGGTAATAGAACTATTGAGAGAAGTTCTCCATATACCCTTAATAGTCTTGAAAAAACAATATCAGAAAAAGTAAAAGAATATGAAAAAGAGAATGAAGAAAAAAATACAAATCCACAGTTTGAATCAGGAACATATAAAGGAATTTATTATTCAGTTAGCAATGATTGTGATGAAAATACTGGTGGATATTACATTGAATTTTACAAAGATTTAGAAAATGAATTTGGAGAAATAGATTTTGATAATAGACTTGATTATATGGTAATTCATATAGATATTGAGGATGAAATGAAAAATCCAAAAAAATATGTAGAAGAACACATAGATAGTTTAATTAAAGAATTAGAAAATGATAAAGAGATAGAGATGAATTAAAAGACATCTCTATTAATTTTTTTTAAAGGAGGAATTTTTATAGCATTAGAATTTAAGAGTTTTTATAAACAAGCTACAGGAAATGAATTGAGTAAATGCAAATATCCTACAAGGTTAGATACTTATGGATGTGGTTGCAGTCACAACTGTAGTTATTGTTATGCACGATCATTGTTAGACTTTAGGAATTTATGGAATCCTCTAAATCCTAGAGTAGCAGATATAAATAAAATAAAAAAACAAATTGATAAAGTAGAACCTGGTACTGTCATAAGGTTAGGAGGAATGACTGACTGCTTCCAAGCCTTTGAAAATGCTTATAGAGTAACCTATAAAACTATACAATTATTGAATGAAAGAAGGATTCATTATTTAATTGTAACTAAATCTGATATGGTTGCAAGTGATAAATATTTGAAAATATTAGATAAGGAGTTAGCCCATATTCAAATATCTATTACTTCTATAGATGACAAGACTGCTTTTGAATATGAAAAAGCACCTAGTACATCTAGGAGAATAGCTGCAATCGAAAAACTATATAAATTGGGGTATGATGTATCATTACGTTTATCCCCTTTTATTTTTGAATTAATTGATTTTGATGTTCTCAATAAGATCAATTGTGATAAGGTTTTGGTTGAATTTTTAAGAGTGAATACATTTATTAAAAGATGGTTCAAAGAAATTGATTTTTCAAAATATACTTTAAAGCAAAGTAACTACTTACACTTGCCTTTAGAAACTAAAATAGAACAATTACAATCAATAACAGGATTTAAAGAACTAACTGTCTGTGAAGATGTAACCGAGCATTATGAATATTGGAAAAATAATGTAAATCCAAATAAAGATGATTGTTGCAATTTATACTATACAGAGCAAGAAATTAGGAAAGTAGCTTAAAAGGAGGAATAATGAAATTTGGTGGAAAAATAAAAGAATTAAATCAAATAATAATTTCTGATCCAAGTTATGATAAAGATGTAACTTGTAGATATGAAAGAAAAAATATAAATCAAAAAGATATGAATGTTCTTATAGAAATACATGATTATTCTGAAAAAATAGATGGAATTCAAATTAATGGAGTAGAATTCTATATATTAATTCATAATCCTAAAGAACCTTGTATATTAAAAGAAGATGGTTCTTTTTCTCATTATACAAGTGATAGGGTAACTGAATTTGATATTGGAATTGATACTGCATGTGTAACTTTTGGAATTAATAGTTTTGCAGATAATATAAGAAAATCACAAAAAGAATGGCAACCACCATTCTCTTTAAAGACTTTATCAGATGGAATTTTTGGTGAAGTCAAAGAAGGCAAAGAAGATGATAAAGTAAATTTTATCTTTATATCAGGCTTTTTAGATGAAGATACACAATACTCTATTGATGATGTGTTAGATTATATTACTACATGTCTTGAAATAAAAGACTTATATAAAGAGATTAATGGAATTAGATTTCCAGTTGCAAAAAATGATAAGGATATAACAGATGATATGTTCTAACGAAAGGATATTATTATGGCAGATTTAAAAGAAATAAAAGAAAAAATGAAGGAATTTTTCGATGAGATTAAAAATATAAATACACCAGATAAAGTAATTGAAAAATTCAAAGAAATATTTAAAGATGAATATTTTGAAACATTTACAGATGTTGATGAACCATATTATGAATGTCATACTCAAAAAATTTACTTACAAAATGGATATGGAATAGGAATTGAAAAATTATGGGGACCTTTTGATTTTACTGGAGGAGGTGTAGTTTCTCATGAAGGAGAAGATGTATATGTCTTTTCAAAAATAGCAAATAAATATATTCCAATTTTTGAATTTAGTGAAAAAGAGAAAATCCCCAATGATATAGATTCTTTATATAATATTGATTTATCTACTAAAAACTTATTATCAATAGATGATGATTTGATTTTTAATTTTATACCAGAAAATGAATTAGAAAATACTGATGAAATGTTGGTTGGTAGGTATAGAAATCTAAAAAGAAAAGCTGAACTCGACCATGATAATGATGTTAATAATGATTTAATATCATATTATGGTGGATTAGATGTAACTATACATTCTATAGAATACTATTTATATAATTCTTTATTAGAAAATAAATATAATGAAGAATTTATGAATAAAGTTATGCCTTTATTTAATCAAGATTTCCCATCATATTTTAATGATGAAATAGAAGAATTTAATCAAGCTTTATATATTATAGAGAATAAAGATAAATATTATAAATTAATAGAGTTTAAAGAAAGAGATTTTGAATCTGTAGGAACTGAATCATATTATATGGATGCTATTAAAACAAAAGAAAATAAACAAGCAGAATTACAAATAAAGCTAGATGATGCCTTAAATAAATTGAATAATGTAAAAAATAAAAAATACAACATTATTGATTTCTTCAAAGGTACTAAGAAAAAAGACTTAATAAAAGCGAATAATATACAACAAAATGTATTTTTATTAGAAACTCAATTAAATACACAAAAAATGGAAGTAGAAATAGTTAGATCAGAGTATGAGCAATTTCAAAGTCAAATTAACACAGATGATGAACAGAAAGCTAATCTAAAGGAAGAATTAAAATATCCATTTAAAGACTTCACACTTGTTCCAGATTTTGAAGATGAGCCATATATAAATGGGGAATATCATTTAAAAGTTAGTTTAGATAGATTAATAAATAGAAAAGAATTTTACACTCAAAAATTACAAGAATTAGAATTTATGAAAAGCTATGCAAATAACAAAGATTTAACAATAGAAAATGAAAAGGAGGAATTTTATGAGAAAGCAATATGATGATTTTACACAAATGAAATTAAAGGATATGTGCAAAAGTATGAGTGATATGACTTATACCTATATTAATCCAGAGAGTGGTGAACCAACCAAAGTACCACCATCACATTATGAAAAAATACTAGAGGCTGTAAAAGAAAATTATATGGGAGAAATAACAAGTAGGCAATTTCTTACCATTATGTATAATCAACTAAATGCTTTAAAGAAAGAAGATGAAAAGTATTTTAGACAAGCTCTCCTATGTATTGATATGGGAATAAATCCAAAAGATTTAAGAGTAGATGAACAAATTGCAATTTCTTTTACAGATGACTATATGGAAGATAAACAAAAGCAAGAAAAAAAGAATTTTCATTTACTAAGTCAGGACATAGTAGATACTTATAATGAATCAAAAGAAAATTCAATAGTTCAAGCACAAGCAATTAAAATGTCAAACGAATACAATGACAAACAACAGGATAATATGGATTATGATATTTAAAAAAGTTTAAAATAGAAAATTTAAGAAAAAAATACTAGTAAAGTAAAATTATCAGTCAAAATCTCAAAAATCCAATACAGATGATTTTGAAGTTAAATATGCCTAGTATTTTTATATTTATAAGGAGGATTATGGAACTACAAGACTTTGGAGAAAAAATCGGTGGAGCAAAAAAAGATCTTTGGAAAGAAAGAGGTCTTTCAGTGGAAGATTTATTAGATATGAATGATGCAGAAAAAACAAAATTAGTTAAGAAAGATAATATATGGAAAAAACCAAATTATCAAGAGTTAGTGGAAAATGGGTTGCCTGTTAGAGTGGCATATTTTATAAAAACAATAAGAGATGCAACTCCTACACAAGCTAATTTTTTAACATACCATCCTAGTAAAGAGGATATAGAAGAAAGACTAGAAAATTATATTACCTTTGTTTCAGAAATAAGAGATGCAGTAATGAATTTATCTACAGAAGATGATGTTTTGAATTTTTATAATACTGTTATGGCTAAGTATATAATACGAAATCCAAACCAATATTATATACAAATTATACCTTCTGCATCAGGTTTCATAGACAATAAATTTCTAAGAGTATCGAATGTTAAAAATTTCGCTACAATAGATTCAGAAATAAGAAAAAAACAATTTTGTTATACAGATGATGAAAAAGTTTTATCTAATTTTGATATTTTACTATATGATAATGATACTGTTAAATTTACTAAAGATTATAGCAATAGGATTGTTATAGAAGTAAAAGAACATTATGGAAAAAGATTTATTTATCCTAAAGATGGATTGTCCGATTTATCAGATTGGAAAGAAAATACTATATTTATAATAATACGAGGAACAGGAAATATAGTAAAAGGCAATTTAGAAAGTATAGAAGCAGCAGAGAAATTTATATTAGAAAATTATAAAGAGAAACTTAATAATAAACCTACTAATACAGGAAATAGAAAAGGAAGGTTTGTTCCTGAACAGCTAAAAAATGTTACTCGCGATGGCGAGGATTATAGAAATAATAAAGACATAACTGGCGAAGATATGATGCAAACATTTAGTTTTAAGGGAGGAGAATTCGGAAATTGGCTTAATGAAAATGATAGACAACAATCATTGAACTATGGATATGATGCTTTACTCGATTTGAGTAAAGCTCTTTCTATATCACCTACAGATATTTCTTTAGGTGGTAAATTATCTATTGCCTTTGGTTCAAGAGGTATTGGTAATGCTTTGGCTCACTATGAACCAGATAGAGAAGTAATTAATTTAACTAAAATGAAAGGAGCAGGAAGTTTAGCTCATGAATGGGGCCATGCCCTAGATGATATTATAGGTAAACAATTAGAATATAGTGGATTTCTAACAAATAATTTTAGATATTCAGATTCTACTTCTGAAACAATAAAAAATGTTGTAGATGCAATGAAATATAAGACTGTTTGCAATGAAGAATCAATGAAAAAACAAAATGAAGAATACTTAAAAAGAGTAACTAGAATGAAGAATCTTGTTAATAGTTTATTTCCATCAGAACATCTAAATGAAAAACAAATGGAATTAAAAGATATTCTTATACAAAACTTAATACACAATGCTGAAA
The DNA here is from genome assembly GCA_947364715.1 of uncultured Clostridium sp. GTDB lineage: Bacteria > Bacillota > Clostridia > TANB77 > CAG-508 > CAG-269. Next base: position 32,462 of record CANAUI010000001.1, on the reverse strand, counting down.
CAGCATCTAATAATCTTTTAGAATATTTTACTAAAGGAACTGGAAATAAAGATATAGATGACCTATCAAATTTAAGAAAAGAAACTGTAGGTAGGGTTATTTCTAAAGAGGATAGAAAGCAAATTGCACAACTACAAAATTATGTGTGTTCAAGTAAAAAACAAATAGGAAAAGAACAAAGAGTAGAAACAGAATTTTATAAAAATTCTATTAAATTTGATGAGATATATTCTAAATCAGGTCATGATTATTGGTCTAGTACAGTAGAGATGTTTGCTCGCAGTTTTGCTTGTTATGTTAGTGATAAATTAGGATATAAAAGTGATTATTTATGTGGGCATGCTGACCTTGCTATAGGTATTATTCAAAACAAAGATAATGAACCAGAGGTAATAAAAGCATTTCCAGAAGGTGAGGAACGAAAATTAATAAATGAAAAAATAGATAAATTAATTGAATTCCTAAAAGAAAAAAACATATTACATGATAGCAAAACGCAAGAAATAGAATCAGATTATGATTACGATTATGCTTGATAGAAAGGGGGATTTTTATTGGGTTATTACCATTTAAAAAATTTAGATATTAATAAAAAAGAAGGAACTATTATAGGAGAATTTGCAGATAGCAATGTATCTCCTATAACTTATTTCAAATCTGAAATAGAAGGAAAATCCTTTCATGAAAAATATAGTTCTCTAATGTATGACATCATAACAGGAAATTATCATCCGAGTAATTCATCTAAATACTCTGTACTATGTAATACTTGGTGTGAACCTGCTTTAAAAAATTTCATTAATGATAGTCATATTTTAGGTATTGAAAGAGCTTATGATAAATATAAAAATGTTATAGAAGATATATTGGATAAAAGAGAACCAAAGATTTTAAAATCAGAAATAGACCTTCATTACGAGATAGGATATGGAGATAATAAAGATTATAATACTTTAAATAGTAAAGTAAATTCCTTATATAATTTTATGGAGAAAATTAGAAATAATACTAATTTATCTTATATAGATAAACTAGAACTATATCAAAATTTTGTGAAAACAAATGATATTCATTTTCCTCTTGTTACATTAAGAGGATATGAGCATTTTACAAAAATATATTTGTGTCCGAATGTTGCAAAAAGTGGATTTCTCTCATATAAAATCACAGTAGAAAATACAGAAACAGGGGTATTAAAGAACTTTGAAAGTGAACACATGGGAATTGGTTGGATAACAAGTTATGGTGAAAGTGAAATGGCATTTAAGATGCAATCTTTTGAAAATAAATTTATAATATTTCAGAAGATTAATAAAATACTTAATGAATCTATAACTCAAAAAAATTCAAAAAATATGATTCTTAAACTAGATACATTAAATATTAAAAGTGATAATATTAGAACATTATTAGATTTATTAGAGGAGGATTCACGAGTACCAGATTTTGAATATGATAATAAAAACAAAGAGATTATTATAAAATTTGAATTGGAAAAAAGTAATGAAACTCCAGATATTTTAGATGAGATGTATGGATAAAATTTTTACTATGGCTGTTGATATAAGACAGTCATATTTTTTATTAGATAAAGGAGAAATTATATGCACAGAGGAACAATGTTTGCAATAACAAATGATAACGAAATATGGAAATCAACTCAATTTAATGGTGGTATGGGAGTAGATAATTTAGGAAAAGATTGCTACAAACAATTAGAAAATGTTAAAAATTTAGAAGAATTTAAGCAAATGATTGTAGATTTCAATAAAAAATATTTTGAATATAAAAATGAAATTCTATTTTTCAAAGCAGATGAAAAAAAACATCCATTTATTTCTGATAATGGAGAAATTTTTTATGATTACACAAAAACTAATAATCAATTAGATTTATTCTATGATATTAATACTGGTATAAGTGATAGTAATAGTAATTATATCAAAAATTTATCTAATAAACCTATTGAAATAATTTGTAGTAATGGGGTTTATATTTTACCTCCAAAAGAAATAATGATTACAAATTATGATGAATGTATTAATAATATTAGAGTAAGTTATGGAAAGAAAATAAATGAAGATTTTAATATTAAACAGTTAGAAACATCACAATATATTGAAACAAATGAAGAAAAAAACTTTATAGAAAATATTGTAAAAACATTTGAACACTTTGAATATAAAACGAGTTTATTAATATATGATGGTGTAAAGCAAGGCTTTGAAATAGAAAAATGGACTAATGGTGGAGTTGATATGATTCAGACAATACAGTTTGAAGATTTTAGAAATTTATATAATGTTGACAAAATAGAGGAAGAATTAGAAAAAGTGGCAGAAAACTTTTCTATAGATGATGAAATAGACCTTCATAGACAAGGTAATGATTATAAACAAGCATTTAGCATAACAGAATCATTAAAAGATTTTACTGAATATCATCAAGATTTACAGGAATTATCTACTTATTTTAAAGATAAATTTTTAAGAATTTGCCAAGAAAATGAAAAAGAAATAGCAAATAATAATTACGATATTGCAGATAGTTTATCAGATTATTAGGAGGTGATAAAGTGATTAAATTTATTGAAAAAAAGCCATTTAAAAGTTATGATCATTGGAATATGAACGATTGCCTTATGTATCCCAATTTTATGATAAAAGATGGAAAAGAATTCTTTATTATGAATCGACGTGTACCTCAACCAAAGTACAAAGATAATGAAATTCAAGAACATATTAAACAACTAAAAGAGAATAATGGGGCATATATTACATTTTATGGTGCTAATAAAAATCCGATAGATATGCTAAAAGATATAGTTGAAAGACAATTTTCATTTATAGAACCTACAGAATTATTTAAAGAATCTGAATCAAATGATTTTGTAGATTTTAATGGTAACCTTAATGAAGTTTCAGCAGCATTTATGTATAGAATATATGATACAAAAATATTAAAAGATATAAAAGAAATAGCATCATTAATAAATAATAAAGAATGGGAAAAGGCAAATGAATCAATAAATAGCTTGCAATTTAAGGATAATAAAACTCAAAAAGATAATGAATATGATATAGATATTTAGGAAAAGGGGTGATTAAAATTTGAATAATATAACAATAAATATAAATGGAAAAGCTATTACTTTATATGGAAGTAAGGCTATCATTCAAAATGAAAAAACAATAATCGAAAATTTAGAATTAACAGGTAATGAATCTAAAGACAGACTATTAATACAAGAATGTATTGATAAAAACAAATTAAAATCGGATATACTTTATGATGGGAATAGTGTATATCCTTTTGAAAAGATTATAAAAGCATATAGAAAGTTACAAAAAAGTGGAACTTTGGATGGTTTAACCAAAGAAATGTACCACTTTTTTATATATGCCTGTGAAGATATTGCTCACTATGATTTACAAGGATTTAGAGCATATTATAATAATTCGTTTAGAGATTTAGAGAACGAACTATTAAGCCATAGAGGGTTATGGACTAGATTTAGTGATAGAGATAACATCTTTAAAGAACTAAAAATAGGTAAATATTATAATGAAAGAGAATCTATAAATATTGATAAAATACCTCTTAACAAATTGAAATCAATCATTGAAAATTGTGGTTGGAAAGCACAAATAGATACAGATAACTATTTAAAATTATCTAAAGATATAAAGTCTAATATAAGTTATTCTTTTAATATTGATGTTTTAAATTATGATGTTTCAAGAATTATGAGAAACCTTAATTATATATACAATTCTTTTAATACTGAAAGCTATATTAATCAAATGGTAATGGAAAGAGAAAGACAAGAAAATCCACCAACTATTAGAGAAATAGTATCAGCTGCTGATGTTATCAAACGTAGTTTAAATAAACTTAACTCTGATGTACTTTATAAATGTAGATTAGAAGTTGAATTAAATAAAGATACTTATAATGAAAATACTGTAACAAAAGATGATGAATATGATTTAGGAATTTGTGGTTAAAGGGGGATTATATGAATACTATACAAGATAAAATTGAAACAGAAACCAAATATCCTCTAATAAAAAAATATATCATATCAGATAAGAATGTAGATGATTTTTTTAGTCATTTTACCATAGAACAATTAGAGTATTTTGAAAATTCATTGCATCTATATTTTAATACACAAGACATTAAATATAACCAAAAATATGACAGTTTAGAATCTACAGAAGATTATGATTTTAATAAAGGTATAATTAGATTGGCTTGTGGCTTAATAACATACCAAGATTTTATTGATGACTATAGAATAGATAAATCTAATTATTCAGAAGTTATCCTTTCTAAAGTTATAGATTATTTTAGAGAACATAAAATAAAAAATCTAATGGAATATGGCAATGATTATGATGAAGGATTATATCATTTATCTTCTCTATATAAAGAACTAATGGATAAATTAAATATAAAATATATGTATGTTTCTACAGAAGATTTTTCGGATGGCAAGTATTTAACTACTATAACTTTTGAGGATAATTCAGAAATTAAATTAGACACAGATGCCTTTAACGGAATAAAAGTAGTAAGTCAAAATGTAAATTCTATTTATGAGCATATAAATAAAAAATCAAAAGAAAATGAGAAGGAAAATGATATAGAATGTGAATATTGAGAGGTGAAAAATTTGAAAACTTATAATTATAAATGGATTGATTTTTTATCTGGAAACAATACAATAAAAGTTACAAATGAAAATGAATTTAACAAGTTTAAAGATTTTCTAAAATACCTGGGAATAACAGATATTTTAAATGGAACAAATACATTTAGTGAGTTTCAAAGTCTTGCTCAAATTAATAATTTAGATGAAAATATATTTTTATTTGAGTATGTAAATCATAAAGGATTAACTTGGAGTGATGATATAAAAAAATCAATAGAATGGTACGATAAAGAACCAATTAATGTATCAGAATTAGAAATTTTTGATATAAAAAACAAAGAAAAATCTTTAAAAAAGGATAGTGAAATTGACTATGATTATGAATAAAAAATTGAGATTAAGTGGAGCATTTTTGCTTCACTTTTTTCAAAAATCAACTCAAAAAAATTTCTCCCAGCGGGCTAAAAGGGTCTTAGGGAGTTTTCCCTAAACAGCATTAGAGGTGTCAAAACACCATGCTGGCGAATGTTAGTCGGTAAAAAATACCTGACTCATTCGACGCAAAATGAGATTTTGCTCATCTCTTAATACTTCGCTTTGCTAGTATTAAGATTTTTAAATTTAAGGAAGGTGGTTTATACGGATATAAAAAAACAAATTGAAAGATTTAATAAAGATGAAATTGAAAAGGTCTTTAATAAATATACAGCGATTTATAAAGGCAAAATGTCTTTAGAAAAAAATAAAAAATATATTTTAACAATAAAGAAATTTGAAGTATTTTTTAGATTATATATTGATGAAAATATACAAGTATATATTAGAACAAATACTTTAAATAGTCATGAAGTAGCCAATTATGAATTTGTAAGTTTTAAAGAACTACAAATTGAGGATATGGACCAATACAAGAAATGTGTAAGACAATTTTTTAAAAACATAATTAAAGAGGTCGAGAATACTCTTTTTTGTCCTGAACATCACAAAGAGATGATACCAGATAATGCAACAAAAGAGGAAACAGATAAAGGCTGGTACAACATTTATGAACAAAGGTTATTAACAAAATTAAGCTATAATAATCAAAAGGAATTTATTGAATGGCTTAACAAAGTTAGTGATAAAAAATATATTGCACAACAAAAGAAAATTTGATTATGGAGGAATTAAAATGAGATGTACTTTACATTATCAATACAATAAGTCTGGTATTAAAATATTTGTGTCAAAAGGATCTGAGCCAACAGGAATAAATGTATATATAGATTATTCTAAATGGAGTGAAAATAGACTAAAATATTTAGATGCAATTTTAGATAAGCATTTTAATCAATTATTAGATAGCTGCAATCAATCTATTTTAAATTATAAATTAAATGCTAAGGATATAGAAAATACTAAATTAAATGTAAAAAATACGATTACTCGTATAGTAAAAGAGAATGATGAAAAGTTAAGGAATCTAATTGTGAAATTAGATATATCAATTAAATCATGGTATCTTAAAGAATATCCAAGTGATGATGTAGGAGAAACATTATCTGATACTGCTACTTTTCTGGAATTAAATAATTTACTAAACTCTGGTAAAGGTAAAGATGTATATGAATTACTTGGTGGAGATTCTGATACTATTGTTAGAGAAAGATGTTTTGAGAAATTATGCCAATTAACAGACCAAACTTATGATACTGTTTATAATAAATGGCTTCATGCAGAAGAATCAAAAACAGAAGAATATGATATAGAAAAATAATATTTAATTTAAAATTGGAATCTATTTATTATGAGGAATATTTTATGAATACAGATACACAAAGAGAACTAGAGAAAATTTTTATGTCTTATCATAGAGCTTTAGAAAATTTTAAATTATTAAATATTAAGACTAGAACCAATAAAAATATAAATATGAAAGATTTGATTGATGCCATAGATATTATGAATGAAAAGCACCCTTCTTGTAGATGGAAATGTCAAAATCCAGATAGTAGAAAACATTATATTTTAGCAGAAGGCTTTTACTGGTTATTAGATGTATATTATCAACAAGAAAAACCTTTAATAGATGCAGATATAGAATTTTTTATAACTAGAATACAGTTATATGAAGAATTATTAAATGTACCTACTAAAGATTTTTTTGTAGATAATATGTATGTATATGAATTGGATGAGTATTTTAAAAGAAAAGCTGAAACAATAAGAAAAGCAATTCTAAAAATGTTGAAAGTAAATAAAACTTATAGATTCATTGATAATGGAAAGTATAAAATTTCTAAAGAAGGAATTAAATGGCTATGTAAAAATTGTTTTAAATATAAGTATTTAGAATTATTAGAAAAATATAAAATGGAACTAACAGAAAAATATATTGAGGCAGGTTATCCATACGATATTTTTTTATTTAATAAATAGATTATGAGGGAAGTGAGATTTTTACTTCTTATTTTTTATGCAAAAGAGAGGATTAATGTATATGAATTTTAATTCAAAAAATAGAACACATAGAATTATGGTTTGGGTTTCAGATGAAGAAAAAACATTATTAGAAACAAAAGCAGATTACTATTGTTATAAAAGTTTTGCTGCATACATTCGTGATGCTGCAATTTATGAAAAGGTTACTAAAGTTGATATGAAAAATTCAGATAGAATATGTGATGCCTACGCAGATTATACAAAGGAAATAAAAAAGATTACCAGAGAATTAAGAAATTTAATTAAATATGCCACTAGCTTAGATGATGTATCTATTAAAGCTGTTAAATCGCTAATGTTTAATGTTATTAACAACCAAAAGGATATGTTAAAACTAATTGATGAAAAATTAGATTTTGATGTTTGGCAAGAAATAAATCGTGAGAAACAAATGGAGGAAGAATAATATGCCTTATACAAAAAGGATGCCTCATTATAATTCTCCAAACGAATTAATTTCATATATTTTAGATGAAAAAAATGATGGTGAGAAAGTCGCTGCTACATCATCTATAAATTGTAAAGTAGAATCTGCTTTATTGAATTTTACAAGGACGCAAAAAAAGTTTGATATGAGAGGTAATAGAGTAGCCTATCATGTTATACAAAGTTTTTCACCAAACGATAATATAACACCAGAGCAAGCTAATGAAATAGGTAAAAGACTTTGTGAAGAATTATATCCAGATTTTGAATGTGTTATTAGTACACATATAGATCGAGGTCATATTCATAACCATATAGCGATAAACTCTATAAATCTAAATGGTAAAAAGTTAGATGATAGACTGGCTAATCCAAAAGAAGGGCTTTATGGATTAAGTGATGTAAGTGATAAAATTGCAAGTGAGTATGGTTGTTATATTATGCCTAAGAGAACCTTTAGTAAAGTTAAAAATAAAAATTATTACCATCAATATAAAGAACAAACTTGGAAACAAAAAATCAAAGAAGATGTAGAGGATTTACTTTTAAAATGTAGTAGTATAGAGCAAATGTTAGATGAGCTATCTATACTTGGATATAGTGTAAAAAGAGGGAAACATATTTCAGTTAAAACTACAGGTATGCAAAAGTATGCAAGATTATCCACTATTGATTCAAGATATACTGAACAAAATTTATATAACTATTATAAATCGCAAAACAATCTTGTACTAGAAGAAATAAGAGTTTCTAAAAATAAATTTAATAATGAATTAATAAATAGAATAAATAAATCAAAAGTAGCTTTAGAAAAAAGTATGTTATCTACAGAAGGTAAAATATATAGTGAGTATCAAAAAACAAGGTATCAAGAGATAAAGAGATATTACAAATTAAAACAACAATTAGAATACCTGGATAAATATAATATAAAATCCTTTGAAGATATAGAAATCCAAATAAATAATAAAAGAGAACAAATAAAATCTTTAAATCAAATGTTAAAAAAGAACAAAGATACTTTTAATAGGATTATTGACAGAACGGAAAAAGCACAAGATTATATTAGGTTATTTAAGGTTTATCAATATGCAATGTCTTATAAAGAAGTAAATCCAGATTATACTTTACCTGTAGATGTAGAAATATTTTTAAGTTTACAAAATGAATTAAAGATAAATTCAATAGATGAGGCAAAGCAAATCATAAAAGATTCTTTACCAAAGAGAATAGAGATTAATAAGACAAAAAAAGCAGTATTAGAATTGCAAAGAGAACTTAATCATTTAGACACAATTAAAGAAGAAAAACTTTCAAAAAGCAATCTTTTCATCCACAATATAAAATTTGGAGGCAATCATATTGATTATAAAAAATCTAATAATGATTGCTTTTGTATTAATTTACCTTATACTAAAGAAAAAATACATATTCCTAAGAAATATACTGCATTTAACGAAAAACACCAGTATTACACACTATTTTTAGTTGATGATAAGGAATATGAAATTTATGATAAAGATGACAAATTAATTGGAAATATAACTGGCACAGAATTAGAAAAATATGTGTTAGATAAAAAGAAAGAAATTGATAAAAGCTATAGTGAAATTAAAGTGGCTTAAATTCGCCTTAGGATGTCCTAAGGTCTTTTTTTATACAAAGGAGGAACAACTTATTATATGTTAAAATTATTTAGCCTATTCTCTGGAATAGGGGCTTTTGAAAAAGCATTAGAAAGATTACGAATCCCTTATGAATTAGTAGGATTCTCAGAAATAGATAAATTTGCAGTTAAATCATATTGTGCGATTCATAATGTTTCAGAAGAATTGAATTATGGTGATATATCTAAAATTGATGCAAATATATTGCCAAACTTTGATATTATGACATGGGGATTTCCTTGCCAAGACATTTCGATTGCAGGAAAAATGCAAGGCATTAAAGAAAATGAAACTAGGAGTGGGTTATACTACGAAGGATACAGAATCTTAAAAGAAAAAAGACCAACTTACAGTATTATAGAAAATGTAAAAAATCTAACTAGCAAAAGGTTTAAGAGTCAATTTGATTCTATCCTAAAAGATTTATCAGATTTAGGATATACAAACTATTGGAAGGTATTGAATAGCAAAGATTATCGGTATTCCACAGAATCGAGAACGTGTTTTTATTATCTCTGTACGTGGAGATATAGCACAAAGTGAATTTTGTTTTCCACCCAAAGTGCCTTTATTGTGGAAACTTAAGGATTTTTTGGAAGATAATGTTGAAGAAAAGTATTATCTTAGTGAAAAAGGTATCGGAAGATTAATAAAGAAAAGTAACAAATTAGTCAGAACTATGCAAAATCCAGAAATAAGTTCTTGCCTCATAGCAGGTTATCACAAAATGGACGGAAGGAACAATCAATATATAGCAGATGAAAACAAAGTAGATAAAATTATAGGGTTGTATGATGAAGAAAATAAAAAGCATCAAGCTGGAAGTGTTTATAATCCAGAAGGTATTTCTCCTACTCTAACTACTATGTCAAATGGAGGAAGTAAGCAACCTTTTGTACTAGTTAAGGAAGGTACAAAGAGTGGTTATGCAAAAGCAAAAGTAGGTGATTCCATAAATATATCATATCCATCTAGTACAACAAAAAGAGGTAGAGTTGGAAAAGAAGTATCTCAAACAATTTTAACCTCACCCAATATGGCTACATTAGAAAATATAGATAAACCAATTTGTATTAACAATAAGTATAACAAATTAAGCATACAAGACAGAGTTTATGATCCAGAAGGGATTGCCACATCTATTGTTGCAAGTAATTTTAAAACAAAAATAGCTGAAAAAACAATGTTTAATCCATACAACAATAAAGAGATAACTGATATTGCACCTTGTCAAACTACAAGTTGTGGAAACACAACTTCAAGTTCAACTGTCCTTGTATCAGAAGATGGAAAACATTATATGAGAATTAGAAAACTATCTCCTTTAGAGTGCTGGAGGCTTATGCGGGTTTGATGATGAAGATTTTTACAAAGCAAAATCTGTAGGAATTTCAGATACTCAGCTTTATAAACAGGCGGGGAATAGTATTGTTGTGAATGTATTAGAATATATACTAGAAGAACTACTTTGTGAAGAACAACTAGAAAAGTGTGCATAATCTTATTATTAAATTATAAATAAATGTGCTGACAAAGTTTATTTTATACGTTATACTCTTAGTAGAGGAGTGAGATTAATGAAATTTACCTTAACGGAAACAGATATTAATGGTAATCCAATTAATACTACAGAAATTGATCTTGATGTTACAGAAAAAGAGATGGAGGAATATAATAACTTATTTTGTAAATGTGATTATCTTGAAAAACATCCAAATATAAATCCAGAATATGTAGAACATTATAAAGGGGTTAATCATGGATGGATTTGCCCTAAATGTAAACACTTTGTGCAAATAGGATAATAAGGTGCAAATAAAAAAACATTTACACGAATTTGTAAATGTTTCTATACTTTGGTTGCGGGGGATAGACTCGAACTATCGACCTTCGGGTTTAGTTATCTATAATTTTCACTATAGGCTGGACTATGTCTTTACCTTGATAATATTGCAATATTATTTTAGGTAGTGGGTACTAAATCTGGTAATTAAGGAAACTCTATTCCTCCAGTAGTCTCTGCACCTTCTAAAAGTGTACTTTTAGCTTGGCTCAAAGTTAACATGATATTCAAATAAATACTTTAGCCTTCTTTGAATTCACCCACAGTTCATCTACATATTTCTAAGTAGAGCCACAATTTACCTCTATGAGCCCGACGAGCTGCCAACTGCTCCACCCCGCGATGTTTCAACGCTTTTATATTATATACTTTTAATGAGCCTTTGTCAATACATTTTTGAAAATTTAGTTGAATTTCTAGGCAAAAAACTCTTTACTTTATATTATATGCCAATTTTAATAAATTATTCCAATTTTGACCTTCCCTACCGATATTTTTTTGAAAATTTGTTGTACCCCTTTTTAATCATTTAATGTATCAAAGTGCAATCTGCCTAAGGAACTATCATAATAGCAACTGTTAATTGGAAGATTCTTAAAAAATATCTCAATCCTAGTTCTTGATACAATAATGTAATCTACAATAGAATGTATGTCAACATCTTCTATTTCCATATTAATAACATCTAGTTGTTGCTTTATTAGATCCGTTAAGTAGGATTCTTCTACCATATTATCATTATCGCATTTATTAGTTCCATATTTTAGTCTATAATTACATCTATAGTTTATATTATTTCTCTCTTTTCTTCCCTTAAAAGAATGGTTACAATTACTACACTTTATTAACCCAGTATATAATCCCATAAATATACTCCTCTTTAGTATCTAGAATTTAGATTCAATCCCAATAATTGTAGTTCAACTTCTAATTTATTTATTTCAACACTTACTAACCCTAAGTTTTTTAAATATGTCTTGTTTTTACTACATAATTGCTTTATAACTGTTATTCCATTTTCTTTTAATTTATCTATTACTGCACAAGGTACATCTAATCTATCTATGTTTTGATTTAAAAATTTTTCGTTCATATTTTGCCTCTTTTCTATAATCTATTTATCATTCTAGCATATTTTTTTATTTTGTTCAAATATTAAATTTAAAATTCTTTGTCGAAAAATCTTCTATTTATTGACTTTATTCTTTCTTTTTGGTAAATTACTAATATAACAAAATACTATTATGAGAGGAGGGAATATGATGAATAAAAGTGAATTAGTTGCAGCATTAGCTGAAAAGACAGGTGCTACTAAAAAAGGTGCTGAAGAATCATTAAATGCTTTAGTTGAAATTATCACAGAATCATTAGTAAAAGGTGATAAAGTTCAATTAGTTGGTTTTGGCTCTTTTGAAGTTAGAAAAAGAGCAGCAAGAAAAGGAAGAAATCCACAAACTAAAGAAGAAATTAAAATACCAGCTTCTAAATCACCTGTATTTAAGGCAGGAAAAGCGTTAAAAGATGTTGTTAATAAATAAATAAATAAATAAAAAAATCATAAATCAAAAGAGATTTATGATTTTTCCATATTTAATCGTAATTACCCCAATATACTCTTTCTATCTCTTTATCTATTTTATTTGAAATTTCTAGTATTTCATTTATACTACAGTTTGTATCTTGTACTGTTTGATTTAACTCAATTTTTAATTCTTCCAATTTATTTTTCATATTAACCATCCAAATATTTTTATGTATATAAAGTTTCTACATTATTTATTGTTTCATATATTCTATTAAAATCATCTCTGGAAACGCCAGTAATTTCTAATTTTCTGGTTGGTGGTAAACGATTTCCTTCTGTATCTTCTGCTCCATCCCAATACTTATTAAGATTCATTGCAAATATTTCATTTTCTTCTTCTGTATATTTTTGTGTAAAATCAATATATACATCTAATTTTCTAAGCAATATACAATCATCTTCGGTAAAGTATTTAGAATAGTCTATATGTCTATTATATCTATAATTATATAATCGATCTTCTATTCCTTGCTCTTTTAACTTTTTTACATTTTCAAAATAAGATGATATTTTGCTTTCACTTTCCCATAATATAGTTTTTATATCCTCATCATCCAATGGTGTATATAAAATATTTAAAACATTATATTTATGATATATACCCATTTGCAAAGGAATTTTTTTATTTGATATTACTACAAATGCTGTTATTGCTTCACAATAGCTTTTATTAACCTGTTCTAACACATTGATAACTTTCAAATTCTCAAAGTCATCCTCTAAAAATACTAAATCAGGTTTTGTATATTTTATTGTTTCAATAACATTTGTTTCATCCTCAATAAAATCAAGTATTTCGAACTTGTCGTTTACTGATAAATCTCGTATAGCATCTTGGATTTTTAAACTCTTGCATGCTACTACAATTCTTATTTTATTCATAATTATTATCCTCCTATTTATATTTTTTATTTATTAGTTCTAACTAAATTTAATCCCTTTATCTTTTCTTGTATAATTTTTATATTTTTTGCGAAAAATAAAACCCAGTTTGTAGGGTAAGCCCTTTAAATATTATAAAATATGCTAGAGAAATTTTATGAGAAAGGAGCTTTTGCAATGGGTGTAATTAGAAGATTTAATAACAATTTAAACATTATTGGCACAAATGTTAAAAAGTATCGTGAAATGCAAGGTCTTTCTCAACCAGATTTATGTCGCAAAATGGAATTACTAGGTGTTACTATGTTCATTGCTGATATATATGAAATTGAACATAATAAAAGACTTGTGAAAGATTTTGAAGCTAAAGCATTTTCTTTGGCTCTTAATATTACTCTTGATGAGTTATATGATAATACTAATAAACTCTTTGAACACTAATTCGTTAGTGTTTTTTAAATTATATATAATATTATCTATTGCCTTAAATAATACTTTTTTTACAATTTCATCTTTACTGGAGTCATATTCTATTTTTGCCAAATTATTTAGTACATAATTTTTTTCTACAGCATGATAAACTGCATCTTTACAATGATATATATCATTGTTCGTACACCTATATAATTTTTTAATTTTATCCATCTCTTGACTAAAATTAAAATCTTCTTGTTTTATTTCATTCTGTAATATGTATTTTAATATTATAGCTATTTCAATGACATTGTTATAATTTAGTATATTTTCCATTATTAGTGGGTTTACTATAAGTTCATTTATAAATAATTTATTTTTTAAATTATCCATAAAATATGAAGGTACAAAATTAATTAATTCTTTACCATAAATACATTCTTTAGTAAAAAATATATAACTATATTTCTCTTTGAATCTTCTATTTAATTCTTGTATAGCCTTTTTATCAATTTCTATTTTTAATATGTCTATGTTTTTAGAGTATTTCATAGAATTATCTAACTCATCTTCTGTTATGATTAAAATTCTGTTTTCTTCTATTATGGTTATCATACTCCTTCTTTATAAGAATAATCATATTATCTTTATAACAAATTTTTATTGAATCTTTTTCTTTAATACCTAAATCTTTTCGTAATTGCATTGGTATTATAATTCTACCTAATTGATCTATAGTTCTTACAATTCCTTTAGTAGCTGTTGGAATATTATTATTAAGTTTGCTAATATCAATATTTATTTGTATTTCATTATTTAATGTGATATTAAAATTGTTTAGATGCTCTTTTTGTTGATACTTTTCTATTTTATTTAATGTAATATTTTTTCCACTTTTACATATTTCTAAATAATCGTTCTCATGTAAATTTAATTTCTGCCTTATTGTAAGTGGTATAACAATTCTTCCTAATTCATCAATTTTTCTTTCATTTGTTTCATTGACTTCAATTACTTGTTTCATAAATGTTTCCTCCTAATCTACAAACCCAGTTTGTAGGTTTGCTTAAAAAAAATTTACTTTGATACATTTATTACTACATTTAAAGCACAATTATTAGTCCCATAAAAATATATTTGTTTTCCCTTGTACCTCCTTTTTCAGAATTATCATATTATTTATTACATTTTATTACTTCTTCTAATTGGTTCACATATTTTTCCCAGTTTACTAGATCATCTTTGTTTACTAAATAACGATATAGTAGATTTCTTTCTTCTGCGAATTTCGCATATTCCTTTTTAGTATTCTCTAATAGGATTATTGTTCTTCTTGATAAATCCTCTATTTTGCTATTTTTCAACTTTATCGCCTCCAATATGACTATGTTATATATTATACAACATTTTTATATCTAGTCAACTCCTAGATATTGTAAATTTACTCTTAATGTAGTAATTTCAATGGTAAAAAAATTTTCCGACATTTTTCTACAAAATAAAAGAAAACTAGACTATTCTAGCTTTCTAAATACCATTATAGATTCTTTAGAACTTCTACTATTTTAAACAATGCTTGAATCTTATCAGGTTCTAATTCACTAATTTTCTCATCAATTTCTATCTTCTGCATTAAATCTGGATTTGTGATAAAACTTTTATATAATATATTAGGTGCAATACCTAAGAAATTCATAAACTCTATATCAGTTTTCTTACTTGTTCCATCTTTTCCGAGTTTCGAGCTGTGAGATAGTTTTTGTGGATTTTGTTAATTCTTCTGCTAATTTTTCTTGTGTAATATTATTCTTTAAACGATATTCTTGAAAAATCATTCCAAAAGTTTTATTGATCTGCTCATTTGTAATTTCCATTTCTACCTCCTTTTTTATTTCTTATTATATTGAATTTGCATTCAAATATACACAATGCACTAACTAGATAGGATTTTGCATTTTGTTTTTAAAAAAAGAAGTATTTTGTTGAAAGATAAAGAATATTGTGCTATCATTGTATGTAATTATATGTAGTGATTAACTACATATAGAGATTTTTATTACAATATTTTGCAAAAAATAATCTAGTCAATAACTACATATAGGGGAGGAGGTCTATAAAATGTCTAGGTCAGAAAAGAAGGAGTTACTTTTTATGCTTTTATGTTGCATATTAAATACTATAATAGCTTTTACTATAACTGGATTATGTGGTGTTACCAATACAATAATTCTAAAATCTTATTCATCTGTTTATGGTGATATTACATGGGAAGTTATTATATTTATGGGATTAATGTTTATAGAGGCTTTATTGTATGATTATTTCTTTAGCGAAGATTCATCTCTTTCAAAATTGTTTATTAATTAGAATAATATAAATAAAAATAGCAGAGGTAGTTCTGCTATTTTATATTTATAAATTGTTATTTTTGGTTATCCATATATATTACAAACTGTTTTTTACTTATTATGAACTATAATACTTTTATTCTAGGTCGTATCTTGATAATATTTGAGCAGGTGTCTTTTTAAGAACTCTATGTAAAGGCATTAGTCCAATTATAATATTAAATAAATAAACTATTAAAATACTAATTCCTACTGTCTTGTTATTTATAATAAACATTCTATCTACATAAGGAATATTAGATATTCCATTTAATATATATGCCATAAGAATTATTCCTAACATACTACTGAAAGTTGTTATAACTAGAATTTCCCCTAAAAACATTCTATAAATATCTGCCTTTTTGACTCCTATTGCTCTATATATTCCTATTTCTTTTATTCTTGATAAAAAAGACGATCTCATCATTAGGTATATTTCTATTAATGAAATTGAAAGTATTATTGTTGCAAAAATAATAGAACTTCTTATAGATTTTTCTTTTTTACTTAAATAATTTTCCTTATCTCTTTCATATCTATCAATTACATTTAGATTATACTCGTTTTTAAATTTATTAATGATATCTTGTTTGTTTTTAGGATAAATCATTAAACCATTGCTTTTATTAACTACATCATATTTTACAGTATTATTATTAACTAAATATGCTTGTATATTACTTTTACTATCATAATATCCTACTACTTTTAATTCATTATTATTTACTTTTGTTTTTATTTTCTTATTCAATTTCATATCATATTGATTAGATTTGTTTACAATTACTTCATAATCATTTTCTGGTAATCTTCCCTTTGTTATTACAATATCGTCTAAATATAAATTGTAATCCATTACTGCACTTTCTGTTTCTTCATTACTCGTTGGGATATACATACCCATTAGTCCATCAGATTTGGTTGAATTGTTTAATAAATTTATAAACATCTCTCTACTCGTAAATATTGACAATGCTTTTGTATCAGCAATACCAACTATTACAAAATCTTTCATATTATTCATTGATATAGTTTTGTTTAGTAATTCTTCTTCACTCTTTATCCCCATGTTTCTCATCATACCTGAATCACTATTTACCATGTGTTCAATAACTCTTTTATCAACTACAATTTCATAATTATCTTCTGGTAATCTTCCTTTAACTATATCATTTTGATTAATTGTATCTATACTAACTAAAGAACCTGATAATTCAAATGAATATCTAGATAATTGATAGTAGTCATCAAATTTTATTTTAAAGCTAATATTACTATCCCCAGGTAATATATAGTCTATATTTTCTAATTGTTCATATCTCAAAAAATTTTCAACATTTACATTTCCCATATCGACTTGTAAATAGTTTTTATCTACAACCATAAAATCAGTATCTTTTATATCAAGTGTTCCTGCAATATTACTTACTGAATATACTATAAACATACTTGATGCAAAAAAACCTATCAATAATATCTTCCTTAATATTGTATAATTAGAAATTCTTTTAAATCCATTTATTATAGATTTCATAATTCCATATATAGAAGTATATTTAGTCTTATACCTTTTGTCTATTATTTTTTCTAAATTATAATCATAATCATCATAAATACTTTTATCTAACTTTTTATAATGTTCATTTACTAATTCTATCGCAGAATTTTCATCTATAACTTCTATTTTTTGGCTTTTAGATTTTATATATATATTTCCATCTTTAATAGCTAATTCAATATTTACCTCATTGTTTTCATTATTTGTATATAAATCCACATTAATTTTATTTTTATTTAGTGTATCTTTACTTTGAAAATCTTTCAAGTATAGCTTATTATCAAGTCTATATTCCAAAGATTCTTTTGGCTTATTTTCATAATCTTCTATAATTTTTCCATCTTGTAACTTAATTATTCTTGAAGCGTAGAAGTTTGCTAAATCAATTTCGTGTGTTACTAAAATTACTAATTTATCTTTGGATAATGCTTTTATTATATTCATTATCTCTAATGAATTTTTACTATCTAAATTACCTGTTGGCTCATCAGCAATTACTATGCTTGGGTTTTTTACTATTGCTCTTGCTATTGCTACTCTTTGTTTTTCCCCTCCAGATAACATTCTAGCAGGTCTATTTCTATATCTATACATTTTAACTGCTTCTAAAACATACTTTACTCTTTTTTCTATTTCTTTTTTATTTTTTATTCCTATCATTTTTAAAGAAATAGCTACATTTTCATAAACAGACAAATTATCTAACAATTTGTAATCTTGAAATATATATCCAATATTTAAGTTTCTGATTTTATCAACTACATAAGAACTTCTTTTTGTAATTTTCTTACCATTTACAAAAATTTTTCCCTTATTTACTTTATCTAATCCACCTATTGCATTCAATATAGTAGTCTTTCCACTTCCAGAATGTCCCAAAATTGCTACTAAACCTGTTTTTTCTAGTTCAAGAGATGTATTATTTATAATATGTATCTGATTTGGTTTTCTTCTATTAAAGTATTTATTAACTTTTTCTAATTTTACCATATATTACACCTCCTCATTGTATATATTCATTGCTGTACTTTTAAAAATTTTTTTTGCAAATTTTCTGGATAATAATTTTACAGTAAAAAACAAAATAATATACATTATTATATACTCTCTCAATGATAAATAGTTTACTAACTGTTCTATAAAATCAACATTTACTATATTTGTTTTTACTAGATGTATAAACAATAAAACTGATATGTATGATAAGCTTGAATTTATAAATAATTCTATATCTAAAATTCTCTTTATGTTTTTAAAACTTGCCCCCAACATTCTCAATGTTGTAAAATATACATTTCTTGATTTTAAAATTATCCTTACTATCAAATATGATATAAAAAACAATACTACAATTACAACTATCGTTACTACTACTTTTATTATTTTTATTATTTGTTTGTAGGTTGCAGAATCATCAACCTTATAATCTGTTACCTTTTTAGCTTTTAATCCAATATTATTTAATTCTAGCATTGTTTCTTCAATAATCTCACTATTTTTTACATATACACTAGATTGATATGAAGATTTATTAAATAAAGAATTATAATCTTCTTTATTTATAAATAATGTATTTCTATAATTCTCATACTTTGTTAAGCCAGTTAATCTTTTGAAATTAGATTTTGTAAAAGTATTAGAAACTTTTAAACTTATCTTTTCCTCATAATAAATATTACTTGCACTAATATCCACAGGTTGATTTATAATTTTATAATTTTTAAATTGATACTTTAAGTCATCATCTAATATTACACATCCTTTACTTACATTATCATTAGGCTCTATATTATATTGAACATATTTATTATTAAAAAGTATTTTTAAATCACTATAATTTTTATTTACTAAACTTCTTAATTCTCTTAATGTTTCACTTTGCGAATAAAATTTAGGGTTATAATCATTATCGTCTTTACTATATTGTATTCCTACAATTGTCAAATCCTTTATTTGTTCATTATCACTTGGATTCATTATTGAAAATGTTTTACCCAGAACTTCATCTATTCTATTCGTTATATAAAAGTGCTTTCTTCCTATTCTTAAAATAATTTCATTGTCATTATTTGGCTTTCTTCCCAAATCTATATTTCCTCTAAAATTCTTTATATCTAAAATATTCCCATAAAAACTCATATCATCTCTATTTAAAGAAAAACTACAATCTATAAACAAATCATCTTCAACTATATAATCAATATTAGATATTCCTTTTATTCTTGCATAATCTTCATTGGTAAATGCTGATTGGTTCTGTTTTTTTATCAAAATTCTGTTATCAGAAATATCTCTAAATCCTATGCTATACCCACTTTCATCAGCTTCGTTTTCTGCAAGTTGAAAACTTGCGTACTCTGTTAAAAATGCTATGCTCATAAATAGAAAAACTATAAACAATAATGTAAATTTTGAAAATATGTTAAATGTATTTCTAATTCCTAATCTTATTTTATTAAACACTGTTATTTCATTATATTTGCATTCCATTATATCTTTATTTTCTTTAATTTTCTTTATTTCATTACAACTTACAATTCTACCATCATGCATTTTTATAATTTTTGTGGCATATTGTTCTACTTGTTCTATGTTATGTGTTACCATAACTACTAATTTATCTTTTGCAACCTTTCTTAATAATTCTATAATTTCCTCTGCTGATTTCGTATCTAAATTACCTGTTGGCTCATCTGCCACTATAATAGGAGTATCTTTTATTATTGCTCTTGCTATTGCTACTCTTTGTTTTTGCCCTCCTGATAATTTTGAAACCTTTGTATTTTTGAATTTAGTTAAACCTACTTTATTTATTATATCTAATATTTTTTTCTTTATATTACTTTTCTTTTCGCCTTTTAACAATAGTATCAGTTCTATGTTTTGATATACAGTATAACTATTTATCAAATTAAAGTTTTGAAATATATTTGCTATATATTTTCTTCTATATTCTTCAAAATCTTTTTCTGTATAATGACTTGTTTCTTTGCCATTTACATACATTTCACCCTCTTCATAACTATCAATACCAGATATTACATTTAAGAGTGTACTTTTTCCACTTCCAGATTCTCCTGTAATTACAACAAATTCTCCTAATTTTAATTCTAAATTTACTTTTGTTATTCCTGTTGCAATCATTCCTTTATTATAATAAATCTTTGATACACTTTCTAATTTTAACATTTGTTATTTCCCCTTTTTATAAGCTCTGTACTTGCTCTAATTTTATCATAATTTATACTGCTTTCTCAATGATATTGTAAAAAATAGGCAATAAAACTTTATTGCCTATTAATGCTATTTATATTAATTTTCTTCATAACCAATAGTATTAGGTTCACTAATTTCATCATCTGTAATAGAGTCAAAATTGTACTCATAATTAGTAATATATTCTTTTTTATTATTGTTTTCTTTTGTGATCTCAATTATTTTCATTGTTAATCCAGTTTCTCTATCTATATATGCTTTCGTTGATATAACATTTTGTAGCATTAATTGACTTCCGCTTAATTTTCCATCTATAACATAATATTCTTTTCCATCTATTGTTTCTGTAGAAACTTTTGAAGTAATACATTTTATAAGTTTATCTATAAAAGAATTTGTGTTAATGGTATTATTTATTTTTGTAACTCTCAAGGCATCCATATTATTAACATCAGTTACTGTTACTTTTTTAGTTTCTTCAAAAAAGGTATAATTCTTACATTCGTTTCCATTTTTTAATTGAATAACTGTCATTGGTTTATCTTTATACTTTATTATTAACTTATCTATATCATTTTTAATAAATCTTTCTGTTATTGACTTTTCTGAATCTATTTTAGAATACATATTCTCACTTTTTTCATACTTGCTAATTTTTTCTTGTAAATTATTAAATATTATAACTTTTCTAATCGTATTTATTGCAAAAATAACTAATAATATTACTAATATTGCAACTATTATTTTCCATAATTTTATTTTTTCTTTTTCCATAATTTTATCCTCCAATTTCTATTTGTATTATAATAGATTCTTTAATAAATATCAAGTTAGTTTATGTATATTTTTTGTATTCTCTTAAATGTTTTTTTATACTCTAAAAATCAAATACTAGCTGAATCATCTATATACATTAGCAATAAATTTTGAGTTATGCAGTATTTTATATATCTTTACATATAAGACGAATCAAGTTCATTTTCGTTACATTCTTTGCAAAATTTATTTTAAATATTTATTATATAATTCTTTTGCGTTATTAACTGCCTCCTCTTTAGATATTCCACTTTGTTGATAAGGATATATTATGTAATTTCCTTTTTTTAAATAAATTCTCCAATTAGCAGAAAAATTATTTCCACAATAATTCACAAAATTATTTATAATATCCATTGCTTTTTCTAGTTCTTCATATGAATCTATTTCTATATATGTATCATAGTCTAAAATATCTTCTGTTTTATTTTCAGTTATTATAAAATTTTCTTTTTCTTTACTTTCCCATCGTTCAAAGTAATATTTATGACAATTATCAGAATAATCTTCACTTAAACTTCCAAATTTTCTTATGGCTGTGAATTTAATTTCGTTATTATTTGATACTTTAAAAACATATTTGCCATTTTCTTTTTCATCTATGTCTTGATAGATTAAATCAACTTCTGTATTATACATATTTTCTATTGTTTTTTTTGGTTTTATATTTGTTTTTGCATTTATATTAGAAATAATTAAGTCAAAAATCAAAAGAACGATAGCTATAACTATTATAATAGTTATAATTCCACCAATTTTAATTGTTTTTCCTGCTATTTTCATTCCTTTTACAATAGTGTTTACTCCTTTGTATTCTCTTTTTTTAGCTATTTCTGAAAAATCCACTCTAAACTTTTCCATTTGTTCTTCTTTTCTTCTTTCTTGCCATTTTTCTAATTCTTCCCAATCTTCTTTATTATTCACAATCTAGCCCCCCTTTCTAAATATAAAACTAAAAAACACTGCTATTTGTCGATTTCTGTCGACATCTTTTTGCGTATTTTTTGTGTTTTTACTTTACTTTTATAAAAATATGTTGTATAATTTATGCTATGCTTATTTATTAAGAACGGTTGTAATCGTTCGGTAAGCAAAAAAAACTGTGGGAGATACTTGTGTCTATTACAGGAGGTAATATCATGAAAAGACATTTAGGTATCATTATGGCGTTAGCCATGGCTTTCACCTGCCTTTGTGGCACTACTGCGTTTGCAGCAGAGGCAGAACCCGTTTCCAATGTGGTTGCCGTTGAAGCGAGCGACAGTGGGATTGTTCCTTACGGATCGCTGAGTGGATATGGTCAGCATTGGCACAATTCTGGCGAAAGCACCGTCGGCGATTTCTATGTCAATGTAACTGGCATGGGCTGGCCTACTGCACAGCTTACTTTAAACATTGAGAACTTCGGTTCCAATGATGCTGTGGCAGTTCAGGTTTACAGACCGGATGGCACTTTCGCATGGGGGACACTTGATAATGCTGGTGATTACATCACTATGTCCAACAAGGACAACTGGCATAACATCAAGTTCCTTAACGGTCAGACAGGAACCTATCGCATTCACTATTCCATCATCAACTGGAATGGCAATACCCCTGGGTCCGGTCGCATTAACTGCTGGATTTATTAATTTCAGCAAACAGCAACAGTAAGTAACAAATAGTTAGTATCTCCCACAGATTTCCGTAGACTGGTGTACCAGTCTACGGTTTTTTATTAAGGCAAAAAATAAATCTTTTATATTTTCTTACATTTTCTTTAAAGTTTTTATCTAATAAATATGGTATATGTTTTTGATAATCCATATATTACTTCCTTTCAAAATTGTAATTTATTGTTATGTTATTCCATTATTTTATTATCTTTAATTTCATATACAATATCTGCTACATTTTGTACTAATCGTTTATCATGTGATATAAATATTATTGTACCTTTATATTGTTTCATAAGGCTTTCTAATGCTTCTATACTTGGTATATCTAAATAATTATTAGGTTCATCCATAATTAGTACATTATATCTTCCAAGCAACATTTTACATAATAATATTTTTACAATTTCTCCACCACTTAATGTTTTCATTTTTCTAGTAATTACATTTTGGTTTAATCCTAACATTGCTATCATACTTCTTATTTCTGACACCTGATAATCTGATTCTTCTTTTAAAAACTCTAAAACATTTTTTTCTTTTTCAAACTTATATCCATTTTGTGCAAAATAACCAATTTGTACTTTGGGAGATATTTCTATTCCAGTTTCTTTATTTAAAATCATTTTTATTAATGTGGTTTTTCCAGTTCCATTTGCTCCAGTAATTGCTACTTTTTTGCCAAGTGGTATTTTAAATTTTGCATCTTCAAATATTATTTTATTACCAATTTTTTTATTTAGATTATCACTCATAATTGGAACAGGATTATATATCTCAAGCGAACCACTAATTCTAAAATGTATTTGCCTTTCTTTTATTGGTTTACTTATTTCTTCTAGCTCTTCTATTCTTTTTTCTACTGCTTTTGCTGATTTATGAAGTGCTTTTTCTTTACTCCCTGTTGATTTTTGATGTGCTAATCTTCCACCATTTTCTGTACTTTTTTGATTTTTACTTTTTCCAACTTTTTGTGCTTGCTTTTGTTTTTCAGTAATTATTTTTTCTAGCCTTTGCTTTTCATTTATATATTGTTCATATTTTTTTAAGTGGGTTTGCTTTTCTTGTTCTTTTTGTTCTATATAATCTGTATAATTCCCCCAATATTCTGTAATTTTGCCATTTTCAATTTCCCATATCTTATTTACAACTTCATCTAAAAAATATCTATCGTGGCTGATTACTACTACACTTCCAGAATAATATTTTAATGTTTTTGTTATATAATCGATACTGTCTTTATCTAAATTACAAGTAGGTTCATCTGCAAATATGCCATCACTATTTTCTGATAATGCTTTTGCTATTTTTAATTTTGTTTCTTCTCCTCCTGATAGATTATTACCTTCTACATTATGAACATTTAATTTACCTAATATAGATTTATCTTCTATGTTGGTTATATCTATTTGCTCTAATTGTGGAATATATGATATTTTTCCATAAGTTTTAATCTCTGCTGTTTTTAATTCTATTTGTCCTAATAAGACTTTTAATAATGTTGTTTTGCCACTACCATTTTTTCCTACTATTCCGATTTTATCATAGTTATATATTTCTAAATTATCAATATTTAAAATTTGTCTTCCATTATATTCTAAATCTATATTTTTTGCTTTTACTATTAAATCCATTTATTTACTCCTTTATTACATTTCGTATTTTTATACGAGTTACTGTAATAATGTTCTTATCACGAAATAACTCGTGATCTTACCATATTCTTGGTATCATATTTATCTCTCCTCTACAACTTACTAATTGATGTTACTATTATATAATAAAAGACTGACATTATCAACTAATTATTAGCCCTATATATTGTAATTTATCTTTCCCATTCATCTTTTTTTGTTTCTGTTTCTAATTCTGCTCTCGGAACAGATGGCTCAAGTAAAGAATCTTCACTTAATTTTAATAATTTTACTTTATCTAATTTATTAATTTTATTTTCAAGGCAATTGTAATTAAATGATTTCCCATGTCCAGGATATATTTTTAATGGTTTTATACTAATTATTTTTTTCCAAGATTCTACATATTCTTTTTTATTTTCAATCCAGATTGTTATTTTGTTAATACTAGGTAACCCATTCATTGAAGCATCCCCACAAAAAAACTTACCATCATTAAGCATTAATGAAATGGAATCTTTAGTATGACCTGGAGTATCATAAACATTTCCTTTTAATATTTTTTCTATTTCATTTTTATTAGCCTCATTAATTGAAATAGTTCTTTTTAAATTTTCTTCTGAAATTATTGGGAAAAGATGTTTACTTCTCCCAAAAATTTTCATTATATTGCAAAAGAAAAGAGCTAGTTTACTACTACATCCCCCTTCAAAAGGATTTTGACCTTTTTTTAAAATCTCTATAGATTTACTATTACATATTAATTTTATTTTTGGAAATTTGTTCATAATCTCATTTATAAAACCTGCATGGTCATCATGGGCATGAGTTAAGAAAATATATCTTATATTTTCAGGTTTTAAATTATTTTTTTCCATTTTTTTTAATACTTTTTTAAACCCATTATCATATCCTGTATCAATCATAATATATCCATCTTCTATTTGATAAATATATGTATTAACAATTCGATTTCCCACATTCCATATTTCCATTAATTTCACTGCCCTTCTATAAAAATTGTAATTTTTCGAGATGATTATCTAATTGAATCTTGAACTTGCTCTAATCCTTGTTTATCTGTTTTCTTTATTGCAATAAGCATAGTATTTGCAAATATTGATTCTATGTTATCTTCAGCGATATTATTTGTATATTGAAAAGTAAACTCATAATTATTTTCTTTTTCAACAGTATTTGCTAAACTTCTTTGTACTTTGACCGTTTTTACTTCTTCATCTTGAAATTTCCTAATTGTTAAGTATAAGTAATTTTCATCATTACTGTCAGCTACATTTACTACATTATATGTTTTTGTAAAAGTATAGCTTTCTGCTATACTATTTATTTCATTAGTTTTATTTTGAGAAATAATATTATTGATTGTTTCTAAATCTTCTGTTGAAATTGTCGCTTGTTTATCTCCTTTTTGTATTTCTTTGCAAGATTCTTTAATATAATAAATATCCTTATTTAATATTATCTTGTGAGTATTTATTCCATTGCATATTTCTCCATTATATTTTGAATTTAATAATATATTTTCTATAATTCCTATATCTTTTATATCTGTAATAGTAATTGTTTGTCCTTCATATTCAATTTCAATAATATCAGCTTTTGGTAATTCATATTTCATAAACCAATTTCCCATTTTTACACCAATATTGCTTTCATAAGGCTCGTTTGGAGATACTCCAACATAACGAACTACTTTATAACCTAATCCCCAATAAGTTACTTTACTTCCATCATTGCTAACTACCTTTATGCAACACTTTGGCTCGTGTCCTGTTGTTACTCTAGCACTATCTGAATAATTTGTAATAATCCCTGCAACTATAAGTACAATTACCAATATTCCTATACTAATACCTATTTTCTTTTTCATACGATACATCTCCCCACAATAATTTTTAATCTCAGCGATAACTTACTATTTATCGCTATCATTATAGCATATTATCAATAATTATTCCATATACTTACACGAATTTTAATTCTAATTATCAAACTTCCAATTTTACGATTTTTTCTCTTATTTTTATTGTCTTTTTGCTATTTTTCGTAAAGCATATTTCTTATATTTTCCTCAAATTTTATAAAAAAACTATTATAAAAGCTAGTATTATAAATACATTGAAGGAATTTTACAAAAAAATGGAAGATAGTTACATATTGCGACAGACATTTTAAATACTTATATGTATAATCTCCTTGAAATTTGTCTGTTGGATTTTGTAGTGATAATAAAATTCAATTAAACTAATAATTCCACTCTTTATTCGTACCAATTATATGACATAGAGTTTTATTAGTAGGCAAATTGTTTGTATTAAAGGAGGGTAGTTTTTTATTTATTTTGGGCCTAACTTCAAAATTTCAATTAGGACAAGTTTCTAATTTAGAAATTTGGAGGTTATGTCTATGAAAGACTATTTAAAAGATTCTTTATCTGATGAGGAGGAAAGATATATTTATGGAATAATAAACAAAACCATTCTGAAATATTTTAGAAAAACAAATAAATTAGAAAAAGAAAGCATCTCTATAGATGATGATGATTTTCCAGAGGAGCTGTTGGCAACAGAAGATAAATACAACTTTGTTAATAAAAAACTTGAAACAAAAATACTAAGGGATATTTGTGCCTCAAAACCTTACTCTAAAGATGAAATGAAAGAAATTGTTGATACATTAGAAAATATAGCAGTAGAATTGGGACTTTCTATGTTTATAACACCATTGACTTTTAATGAAAAGTTAGTGGTGTTTTTATTATATCTGAAAAAGTATCAGGTTAATCAAATTGCATTTTTGCTAGATGTAAATAGAAGAACAATTTGTAATAGGGTTAATTCATTCAAAAAGAAAGTAAGTGATGTAAAGGAGAATTTAAAAAATGGAAGATAATAAATTTAATAATTACAATTTAACTAATGATGAAGTTAGCAAAATACTAATTGACTTTGAAAATATAATTAAGTCAAAAGCATCAAAACTGGGAAAATATAAAGAAGATTGCGAGCAAGAAATAAAAATGCAAATATGTAAAGCACTTACTAAAAATAGAAAAAAAGAAAAAAATTAAAAAAATTTTAAAAAACTTTCCCATTTTGGTTTTATATTGGAACTTATCTAGTAGAGGGGAAAAATAACAACTCAAATTTAAAAAGAAAGTGAGGTAAGTTCCAATGTGTTTTAAACTATTTATTTGTTATGCTGTTATTGCTTTTGAACATTTGCGAAAAGAATGTAGAATAAATAAAACGAAAATGACAGCAAAAAAACTAGCAGATACAATTTGGCTTATGTACTATGTATATGACAAAAGAAAAATCAAAGAAATGGCTACAAATATTTTGAACAATTTGGAATTAACAGAATTATGAAAATATTTATATCATTTTTAATAATTTGTTGTGCAATTTTAAATGTTTTAGCAATAATTAATACAATTCGTTTTAAAAGGTTGAAAATTAAAACTAGAAAAAAAGTTTATCATACACCAAGATTATCAGATTTACATGGAAAGGATTTTACAAACTATATAGATTATCTTACAGAAGGATTAAAGTGATTTCTGTAGTTATCTATATGGATTGTCATGTCAAAAAAGTGTTAGTAGATTTTTGCATTTTGGAGGTATGGAATTGAATAAAAGTAAGTTCAACAGAAATGAAGAAATTTATAAATTATACTTTTACAGTAAAATGACATTTTCAGAGATTTCAAAAGTAGTTAACATTTCTATTAGTCAAGTTAGTAGAATTGTTAGAAAAAATGAAAATTATATAGATGAAAAAGCAAAAAGAATAAATGAAAATAAATTAAAAAACAAAGAATTTACAAAACAATTTATGAAGAAAAAAAGAAAATCACAAACTATTGGAAATAGAGATGAAAAAGCTATTTTAGATTATTCGCACAATCAAGCAAGTTGTGAATTGTCTGGAAAGAGAACAATTAATAATCGAGCTTTTAGAAACTGGAACAGTAGTATCTATGAATTTCATCAAAAAACAAAGGAATACAGACTAAAAGAAGAATTTAAAAACAAAACTTCTTATGCTGTACCTAAAAAGATCAAATGGAATTGAGGGATTTTTATGGGAGATATGAAAATATATGTTGTTTTAAATATTGATAATTTCAAAAAATTATGTGAGGAAAAACTAGGAGAAAACATAACTGCTGATGATTTTAT
Organism: uncultured Clostridium sp.; assembly: GCA_947364715.1. Taxonomy (GTDB): domain Bacteria; phylum Bacillota; class Clostridia; order TANB77; family CAG-508; genus CAG-269. The sequence continues at coordinate 3,031 of CANAUI010000001.1, read as the reverse complement.
TGCATTGGAAAGTTTAAAAAAAGAACAGGTACATTTAGTGCCTAAATTTAAAGCACTTATCGAAAAATACTATATACGAGCTAATTCAGAAGAAAAGTCAGATTATGATATTTATATAAAAATAAAGGGTAACTGGTTTAAAAAAAATTTGATAGAGATTACAGAAAGAGATATTAAAGAATTACAAGATAATAACACTATAGAGGATCTAGAAGAATATGAATCTTGGAAAAATACTTTTGCTTATAAAATTATAGATGAAGATAAATTTAATGATAGTATTTTACCTAAATTAACAGATGAAGAGATAATAGCATATTCTTCTATATTAAGCAGATTTAATAATGAAAATAATGATATTTTTCTTATTAATTACAATGATAGATTTAAAATATTTGTACGTGATGCCAAAATTAATCAACTTCAATTAATGCCCTATACTACACTTAATAAAGAAGATTTATTAGATTTCATAAAGAGGGATATTATTCAATATAGCAAATGTAGAATAAATGAAGAAAAAAGTCTAATTAAATTAGATGAAAATACTTATTTTTATACATTAAGTAGAAGATTCGCTTATGGAAATAGATTTTTAAGACAGATAAGAGATGGAAAGTATGTAGCAAGAGCTTTCTGTAATGATAAATTTAATAATAAAAGAGTTATACATGCTTTTGGAGAAACAGAAAGAGAGGCAAAGGAAAAACTTAGAGAAAAAATATGTTTAATTATGGGACATAGAGCAGAAGATACAAAGAAAACAATGAAAGTATATGAAGAACTTATGGATAAAGATGATTATGATATATAGCAGCTAAGATAAAAGGTTAAAATAATGTTTTTTATAGATAGGAGTGTAAAAGGTGGTTTCTACAGATGAAAAAATTGGTCTGAATATAAAAGAGGCAAGTAGATTAATGGGAATTAATGAGAAATTAATGTCAGAATTAACTCATGTAAAAGGATTCCCTTGTATAAAGTTCAAACGAAGAATTGTAATTAATAAATTGAGGTTACAAGAATGGTTTGATAAGAATAGTGGTAGATATTTTTAGTATCTATCATTATTTTTTTGCTCCTGGGGCTGACTTATTTTTTTGAGCACGTTATAATTAAGGAAAATCATTATATTTTGACTTATTCTGTTTTTCCTTAATTGGAGGGAGGAAAAATTTAATGGTAAAACAGAATATAAATAATGATCAAGATAAAAATAAAGGAACTAGAAAGAAAAATGGTGAAGGTAACTTTAGAAAAAAAGGTAACAAATGGGAAGGCAGAATATCAGTAAAGATAAATGGTCGTTCTGTTCAGAAATCAGTAAGTGGTGATACTGAAAGAGAGGCTAGAGATAAAGCCAAAGCATTAAAAAAGTTTTACGAAGAAAAAGAAAAAAAGTATGCTTATTTAAGAATAAAACAGTCTGAGGTAATATTAGAAGAATGGATTAAAATATGGGTAAAAGATTATAAAAGATTAACTATTGCAGAATCCACTTTAGCAGGATATATATCTAAAATCAACTCATATATTAGACCTTATTTTAAAAATCGTAAAATTCAAGAAATCACTAAACATGATATACAATTATTCATAAACCACTTATCCACTACAAAGGGGAAACAATCAAAAGATTTCTTATCTTTAAAAACAATTAAAGATACTGTAAAGATATTAAGAATGATTTTTGCTGATGCTGAGGAGGAAATGGAATTAATACCAACAAATCCAGTAAAGAAACCAAAATACCCTAAAAAACCAGCACCAAAAGAAAAAGAAATACTAAGTGTAGAAGAACAACTAGCAGTTACAAATATCTTATTATCAGAATATAATGGAATAGCTTTCTTAACATTATTTGTTTTAGGTGTTAGAGCAAGTGAATTATCAGGATTTTTATGGAAAGACTTAGATGACATTGTAAATGGAATACATGTAGAGAGAGGATTTCAAATCATAGATATTTATGATGATGACTTGAATAAAGTTAGAGCAGAAAGAAAATATACTGAACTAAAATCTGAAACAAGTAATAGAATAGTACCAGTTATGCCTATATTAAAAGTAGCATTAGAAAATTACAAAGCTGAAGTAATGAAACAATTAGGGATAACAGATGAAAGTATTTTAGACAATGAAAGTATGTTTAAAACTAAAAACGGAAATAATATTACAGCAGATTATCTAAGACATAGATTACATTATGTTTTAGACAAATATGGATATACCAAACACATTACAGTACACGAACTAAGACACACATTTGCAACTCGTTGCCTAGAGGCTGGTGTTGATATGAAAACACTACAAACATTTTTAGGACATGCAGATTACAAATTGACTGCAAACACATACTCTCATGTATTAAGACAAACAAAGAATAATCAAATACTAAAATACAATACTTATTTAACAGATACTATTCAAAAGAGTTTAGATGATGTTATGAATATAACAGAAGAAACTATAAAAGATCCAAAATTAAGACAAAAGGCTATTGATAATATGAAAAAGAATTTTGAATTATTAGTAGAGGCTAAACTAAGAGAAAGAGAAGAACAATTAAAAGAACAAAAAGAAGAAACAACAAGTGCTGAAAAAATTGCAGATACAAATATTGATAATAATGTTCAAAAAGAAAATGCAAAAAGATATATAGCAAAAAGAACTATCAAAAGGAAAATACCTGCATAATTGGTCTTGACATATTCCAGTTTTACTGATAAAATAACTATAACATTAGCGGGGAATACTTAGGTTGTAATCTTTTAACAATTAGGGAAAAATTAGGGAAGATAATAAAATATCTTAGCAAACCCTATTGAAATAAGCAGTTTGAAAAATATGCTCGTTGGGCTCATAACCCAAAGGTCGGTAGTTCGAGTCTACCCTCCGCAACCACTAATATCAAGGATTTACAAAGTTTTGTAAATCCTTTTTTATTTGAAAATGTAAAGCGAAATTGTAAAAAACAAGGGGCTGTAAAAAAAGTCCATTAGAAAAATGAGATTTAAGTTATAATTTTAAC